>NZ_DF968203.1:0-45490 GCF_001270025.1 Streptomyces azureus
CCCCCCCCCTTCAGCCCCCCCTGGTCTGCTACTCGCTCCGGTACGGCAGCGTCGTCCCGGGCAGGTTGTACTCGTCCCGCCGGCCGCACATGCCGAAGCCGCCGAGCCGGGTGGGCGCGGCCTCGTAGGCGGTGGCCTCGCCGAGGTAGGCGGGTTCGCCGTCGGCCAGCGCGTCGAGCTGGGCGCCGGTGCGTTCGGCGGTGGCCAGGGCGCCCGCCCGCCACAGGTCGCGCCAGGTGGGCACCTTCTCGCGCACGATCCGGGCGGCGGCCCGCTGGAACTCCAGGTACGGGCCGTCGTCGCCGGCGACGAGCGCCTCGCGCAGGGCGAGGTAGCCCTCCACCGCGAGGTCCCGGCGGCGCTGGGCGGCCGCCGCCGTCTCCGGACCCGTGCCGGGCGGCAGGGTCGCCGCCGCAGCGTACTGCTCGGGGTCGGCGAGCACCTCGGGCGGGAAGGTGAACACGGCGTCCCCGGCTTCGGGCAGGCCGCTGTTCTGCATCAGCACGGTGATGCGCAGATCGCCGCCCTGCACCATGCGGTGCACGGTGCCCGGCGTGAACCACGCGATGGAGCCGGCCTCGAGGGGGATGTCCCGGTAGCCGTCGGGGCTCAGTGTCTGGACCGCGCCCCGGCCGCCGGTGACGACGTACGCCTCGGTGCAGACCAGGTGCAGATGCGGACTGCCACCGCAGACGCCGTCGGCGGCCTCCCAGTCGTAGGCGCTCAGATGGGACAGGCCGATCGCGCCGGGCAGCGGGTGCGGCAGGGCGGGCTTCGCTTCGTTCACCACGGCAGGCCCTCCAGGTGCGTGCCGACCCGGTCGCGGTCCCAGGCGCCGTCGGCGACGACGAGCCGGTAGCGGAAGGCGAAGGACTCGCCCGGCGGGAGTTCGAACTCCTCGAAGAACGCCCAGGAGAAGGCGACCGTCGGGAAGGGTTCGGAGCGGACGAACCAGTGCGACTCGTGGATCGCGGACGCCTCGTCGAGGTTCTCGGGCGCGTGCGCGAAGACGAGAGTGGAGTGGCCGTCGACGTCGTCGTGCTCGGTGGTGAAGGCGAGCCAGGGGCCCTGGGTGCCCATCAGCTTCCCCGCGTCGGCGTCGGTGTCCGGGGCGAAGACCGTACCGCCGGTGAAGTCGCGCGGGCCGCGCCACTGGAGCCCGGTGTAGCCGGCCATCTCCCGACCGGCGGTGGTCGGGGACCCGAAGGCCAGCGGCTCGGAACGGACGTTGGTGAGGCGGATCGACCAGTCCAGGGCCCAGGCCCCGGCCTCTTCGACCACCGAGTGGACGGTCAGCCCCCGCACCTCGCGCGCCCACTCCTCGCCGCCGTTCTCCACCCAGGTGAGCTCCTCGGTGAAGGCGAGGCGGTCGTCCTCGACCGTGAACTCCGGGAAACCGTCGTGCCGCATGGAGCCGACGCGCTCGGGCAGGGGCAGATAGCCCTGGCCGTGGACGTAGCAGTTGCCGCCCCAGAAGTTCTGGCCGGACAGATGGCTCGCGGTCATCTGGAGGCCCTTGTGCCAGCGGTGGTCGTTCGGGCGGTAGCCGGTGACCGTGCGGCCGGACAGGGTGCGCACCGGGTGGGCGTACGGCTTGCGGGATTCGAAGGGATCCGGGTCGGGGCGGTAGACGTAGCGGAGGATCTCCGTGCCGTTCGCCGCCGTGACGGCGATGTCCTCGCCGTGGGTGTGGGTGACTCGGATGCTCATGCGCGCTCCTTGGGGGCCCAGTCGGGGTACTCGCCGTGCATGGCCTCGTAGAAGGGGTCGCCGGGTCCGATCTCGCCCGCGTGCACGGAGCGGCCGGTGAACGCCGCCTTGTACAGGGCGGCGGCGAACTCGAGGGTGGCGCGGGCGTCCTGGCCGCTGCCCGGTGGCCGGGTGCCGTTGTCGTAGGCGTCGAGGAGTGCGCCCAGCTGGGCGGTGTGCGAGCTGGGCACGTCGTGCGCGGGGGCGCGCCAGGCGGTGGCCCGGTCGGAGCCGACGTGCGGGGCCGGGGTGTAGGCCCAGCTGTCGTTGGTGTGGCCGTACAGGTGGGTGAGCTCGACGGTGGCGTCCGCGCAGTCGATGCGGATACGGCTGACCTCGTCCGGGGACAGCACGCTGTTGACGACCGTGGCGAGGGCGCCGCTCCTGAAACGCACCAGCGCGGTGGAGACGTCCTCGCTCTCGGTGTCGTGCACGAGCCGGGCGGCCATGGCCCGGATCTCCTCCCACTCGCCGAGCAGGTGCAGCATCAGGTCGTACTGGTGGATGCCGTGGCCCATGGTCGGCCCGCCGCCCTCGCTGGCCCACTTTCCCCGCCACGGCACGGCGTAGTAGGCGGCGTCCCGGTGCCAGGTGGTCTGGCAGTGCGCCACCAGCGGGGCGCCCAGCTCGCCGCTCGTGATCAGCTCGCGGGCGTGTACCGCGCCGGAGCCGTAGCGGTGCTGGAAGACGACCGCCGCGTACGCCCCGGAGGCCTCCTCGGCGGCGGCGATCTCGTCGTACTCGGCGAGCGACAGGGTGAGCGGCTTCTCGCACAGCACCCAGGCACCCGCCTTGAGGGCCGCCACCGTCTGGTCGCGGTGCAGGGAGGGCGGCGTCCCGATGAGGACCAGATCGGGACGGACGGCGTCCAGCATCGCGTCCACCGAGGTGTACCCGGCGAGCCGGCCGCCGGCCAGCTCGCGGAAGGCGTCGAGCCGCTCCTGGTCGACGTCGACGGCGGCCACCAGCTCCACCCGGTCGGAATGGGACCGCAGCGCGGGCAGATGGCTGCCGCCGACGATGGCTCCGGTGCCGACGACGGCCACGCGGCGGCGGGTGGGGGACAAGGACATGCGGCGCTCCTCGGACGGCCGGCGGACACACGCTGGGAAAGCACTTTGGAAAGCGCTTGCACCGGAAGCCGACCCTAGGCGTGAGCGAATGTCTGGACAACCCCCCTGCATCGACCTGCACAAGGTCTTCCCGAGCATTTTCCCAGCTCGGGGCCAAGATTGTGGTTGTTGCCGTGACCATGGAAACGGTATTCCCCCGCCTCTGTGCTGGGGCTCGCCCCACCTCGAAGCGGCTGCCAGCCGGAGTGAGCGGACGGCGGCCCGTCCCTAGCGTTCTGTCGCACCGCCCCCCTCTCCGGCAGGTCCCTGCCCGCCACGAGGGGCATCGGCGACAGAAAGGACATCCACCCGTGTTATCCCGCTTCCCGGGAACCGCGAGGCGAGCCGCCCTCGCCCTGACGGCCGCCGGTCTCGCCTTGACGGCGCTGCCCGCCACGGCCGGGGCGAGTCCCGGCCCCGGCCCCCTCGCCCGCTACCACGACCAGCAACTCACCTGGAAGAGCTGCCTGCTCGGACCGGACGACACGACCGGCAAGGAACTGGAGCAGGCGGGTGCCCGCTGCGCCGACGTGACCGTCCCGCTGGACTACTCGGACCCCGGCGGCCGCACGATCACCGTCGCGATATCCCGGATCCGCGCCACCGACACCGCCCACCGCGTCGGCCCGCTGCTGCTCAACGGCGGCGGCCCCGGCGGGACGTCCCTCGGCGACGGGCCGTGGGTGCGCAAAGCCATGAAAGACGTCGCCGCGCGGTACGACGTGGTCGGCGTCGATCCCCGTTTCGTCGGCCGCAGCACACCGCTGGACTGCCGCTGGCCGACCGGCTCGGCCTGGCGCGGGGCGGGTGAGGACCGGGCCGGCTTCGACCGCGTGGCCGCGTTCTCGAAGGACCTCGCCCGGCGCTGCCGTATCCACGCGGGCGACGTGCTGCCCCACGCCACCACCCGCAACACCGCCCGCGACATGGACGTCATCCGGGCCGCGCTCGGCGAGCGGCGGATCTCCTACCTCGGCTACTCGTACGGCAGTTACCTCGGCGAGGTGTACGCCACGATGTTCCCCGGCCGGACCGACCGGGTCGTCCTGGACGGTGTGATCGACCCGGACCGGTACGGGCCCCGGCTGCTCCGGGGCGTCGAGCGGGCCAACCGCCGCGCGCTGGAGGGCTGGGCCTCCTGGGCCGCCGCCCGCCAGGCGACGTACGGGCTGGGCCGCACACGGGGCGAGGTGCTGGCGACCGTGGACCGCGTCCGCAAGGCCGCGGCCCGCACGCCGCTGCGGCTCGGCGGCCACCGGCTGGACGAGCACGTGATGCCGATCGTCGCCTTCAACGGCCTGTCGCAGCACAACGACGCCGCCTACGGGGACTTCGCGCAGGGCGTCCGGGACATGCTGCGGGCGTCGCGGGGGCAGCGGGTCACGCCGTCCCCGTGGCTCGCCGGGGTGCTCGAGTTCGTGCTCACGGACACCGACTCCCACTACGGCAGCGTGCAGACGGCGATCCTGTGCGGCGACGGCCCCGCTCCGCGCGACCCGGAGGTGTACTGGCGCGACGTGCAGCGCACCCGGGCCGAGGACCCGCTGTTCGCGCCCGTCACGCACAACCTGAGCCCGTGCACGTTCTGGGACCGGCCGCGTGAGCGTCCGACCGTGATCCGGGACGACCTGCCGGCCCTGCTGGTCAACGCCACCGGGGACCCGCGCACCGACTACGAGGGCGCGCAGACGGTCCGCGGGATGTGGCCCTCTTCCCGCCTGATCACCGTGCCCGGCGCCGACCAGCACGCGGTGTACGGCGTGTACGGCGTGCCGTGCGTCGACGACACGGTCAACGCGTACCTGGCCACGGGGCGGCTGCCGGGGCGGGACATCGCCTGCCGGGCCCCCGCGGACGGCTAGGCCCTGTGGTCACATTCCCGTCGTCCGCCCGAAGGGCGGGCCCCGCGGCAGCAGGTGCGTGCTCTCGGCGTGCCGGGCGCAGGCCCTCGTACTGGTTGTACGTGGGTCTGTGCCCGGTGCGGCGAGTGGGGTTCCCCCCTGTTCGAAGAGCTTGGGGGAGCGTGCATGGCGTCGCGGGGCAGGCGGGAATTCGACGACAGGGCCTGGCGCACACCGGTGCCCGGGCCGTTCCCGGTCCGGGCACCGTGAGCGGGCGGGATCGGAGCCCTCAGGACTCGACGATCTTGCGCACGTTGTCGACGGAACCGCAGCCGGCCTTCAGCTGCCGCTCGCGCTCCTGCCAGAACGCCTGGCCCAGTTCCTCGCGCCGCCCCATCGCCACATTCTCGCGCGCGCCGTTGAGGATGGTGCGCTCCTCCTCGTCGGCGTGGTGGGTGACGGCCTCCACCAGTTCCTCGAGCTTCTCGTCCCACTCGTCGGAGCCGACCTCCTCCACTTGGAGGAGTTCCAGGAGGGCCTTGTTGCCCTCGTCGTGCTCGTGCTCGCCGTGCTCGACCTCTTCGTCGTCGATGTTCTTGTACCGCTTCAAGGCCGGGTAGACCTTGGCCTCCTCGGCCAGCGCGTGCGCGATCAGCAGATCCGCGAATTCCCGCAGCGCACCCGACCGGTCGGCTTCGACGCTCCGCATCTCGCGGAAGAGGTCCTCCATGCGCCGATGATCCCGGAGGATGAGCTCGACGACGTCTTGTTTATCGGCCATGGAACCGGAACGCCTTTCATACGAGGGAATCGGGCCACATTCCTTTACCCCATT
Source organism: Streptomyces azureus (assembly GCF_001270025.1). NCBI lineage: Bacteria > Bacillati > Actinomycetota > Actinomycetes > Kitasatosporales > Streptomycetaceae > Streptomyces > Streptomyces azureus. The sequence continues at coordinate 5,538 of NZ_DF968203.1, forward strand.
CCTGACGCTTTGTGCGTCTACCACCGATACCAGCGACCCTTGCGGCCGCCGCTGTCCGCCGTGCGGATCACGAAGCCCAGCAGCCACAGCACCAGCACGACCACCGCGATCCACCACAGGGCCTTGAGCGCGAAACCCGCGCCGAACAGGATCAGGGCCAGCAGAAGGACAAGAAGCAGGGGAACCATAGATATCAACCTCCGCTCCCCCTGGTGCCCCGCCGGCTAGCGAACACACACTCGATTTCCTGGGTTTACCCATCCCCGCCCGGGGCATATGCGCCGCTTCGGCCGAGCCGGGGCGCCGAGGCCCGATCAGACCTTAAGTCGCCCCGATGGAACGGGAGTTGTTCCGCGTGTTGCGGGTAATGGGAGCGGCGGCCGGTGCACCGGCCACTCCATCCGACCCGAGGGGGGTTTCATGGGCAGCACGGCGAGACGCGTCCGGATCAGATCGGGCTGCGTGGTGGCGACGGCCCTGGCGGTTCTGGCCGTCGGCGCCGGCCCCGGCGGCGCGGCGAGCGCGGCACCCGCGCCCGCTACGTCGACCACGGAACCGGCGGACGCCACACTGGGGTACCGCGCCAACGCCCGTCACGACAGCTTCGTCGCCAAGGCCACGGCGGCGCCGCCGTTCACCAAGCTCTGGTCGGCCGACCTGGGCTCGGCCGTCTCCGCGCCGGTGGCGGTCGGCGGGAAGGTCTTCGTGGTGGTCAACGCGGTGGGCGAGGACGAGACCGGCGGTCCGCACATGGAACTCGCCGGCCTGGACGCGGCCACCGGCACGAGGCTGTGGCCCCAGCGCCTGATCGCCGACAACGACGCCAAGGCCACGCTGGCCTACGGCGGCGGACTGCTGTACACCCAGACCGGCAGGGGCGTGGTGACCGCCTGGGACCCGGCGACGGGCCGGCAGCGGTGGTCCCGCAGCATCGGATCCGGCATCTGCGAGTATCCGCCGACGTGGTACGACGGCGTCCTCTACACCCAGTACGGCCGCGGTACGGCCCTGGCGCTGCGTGCGAGCGACGGAGCGGAGCTGTGGCGGGCCCCGCTCGTCGACTGGGGCATCTCGCCGGTCGTCGTCGACGACCTCGGCGTGTGGTTCGGCTTCGACAACTACTCGTTCCAGCTCCTGGACCGGAGCAGCGGCCGGGAACTGCGCCGCTACGACGTGCCCGACCTCACCGCGCGCGGCGGCAACCCGATCGCGCGCGGCGCCGGGGCGCTGTGGCTGCGCAGTTCGGCCGCCGACGACGAGCGGACCGTGGCGTACGACCAGAACACCGGAGCCGTCCTGCGCTCCTTCCCCGCCGACGCCACGCCCGCGTTCGGACCGGGCCGGGTCTACGTGGCCCACCGGGGCGTCGTGAAGGCGCTCAGCACGACGACGTACCAACCCGCCTGGAGCTACACCAGTCCGCGCCAGGCGGCCACCGTCCGCCTCGTCGCGGGCGGCCACGTGTACGTCCAGGACGGCAACGGCAAGCTGGTGGTCCTGAACGAGCGCACCGGCGCCGTCGTCTGGTCCTACCGGCTGTGGTCCGAACCGCACCCGATGGAGAACGTGCTCGCGGAGGAGGACTGGCGGGGCTGGGTCAACCCCGGCATCGCGACCGCGGGCGGCCGGGTGTTCGCGCCCGGGCAGAACGGGGTGCTGACCGCGTTCGGCCACTGAGCACCCGGGCGATGCCGAGGCGGCCGGTGCCGGCCGCCTCGGCGTCGCGGGCTCGGCGGGCCCGGAATACAGGTCGCGCACTCTACGGCCCCGGAATACAGGTCGCGCGCTCGGCGGCCCCGGGAACTCGCGTCGTCCGGGTCGCGCCGGTGACCGCAAAGACCAAAACCTCCGTTGATTCCGCAAGAGAGACAGCTCGTCGGCGCTCGGTGCAGCATGTGGCCCACGTCACCCTCCCCCACAGGGCCCTTACCTACCCGCAACGACGTACCGACAGGTGGTGGCACTCGTGCGCCTGCGCACTCCCCTCGCCCTGCTCGGGGCCGCCGTGCTCGTGCTCGTCGGACCGCCGCTGCTGACCACCGGCAGCGGCTCCGAGACCGGCACACAGATCCCTGGCCTGCGTTTCATGGTCCCCAACACGCCCGGCGGCGGCTACGACATCACGGCCCGTACGGCCGCGAAGAACGCCGAGGACGCCGGACTGACCCACAACATCGAGGTGTTCAACCTGCCCGGTGCCGGCGGCACGGTGGGGCTGAGCCGGCTGGTGAGCGAGCACGGCAACGGCAAACTCGCCATGTCCATGGGCCTCGGGGTCGTGGGCGCCGTCCGTTCCAACGACGCGCCGAAGACGCTCGGCGACACCACGCCGATCGCCCGGCTCACCGAGGAGCAGGACGTCGTCGTGGTCGCCAAGGACTCCCCGTACAAGACGATCGACGATCTCATCGGCGCCTGGAAGGAGAACCCGGGCAAGCTCCCGGTGGGCGGCGGCTCGTCGCCCGGCGGGCCCGACCACCTCGCGCCGATGCTGATGGCGCGGGCCGCCGGGATCCCCCCGAAGCAGGTCAACTACATCCCGTTCGACGGCGGCGGCGAGCTGCTCGCGTCGATCCTCGGCAACAAGGTCGCCTTCGGTGTGTCCGGCGTCGGCGAGTACCTGGACCAGATCAAGGCGGGCGAGCTGCGTCTCCTCGCGGTCACCGGCCCCGAGCGCGTCGAGGGGCTGGACGCGCCCACGCTGAAGGAGGCCGGGTACGACGTGAACTTCACCAACTGGCGCGGCATCGTCGCCCCGCCCGGCCTGACCGACGGGGAGCGCGCCAAGCTCGTGCGGCTGCTCGAGGAACTGCACGGCTCGGACGAGTGGCGCAAGTCCCTGGAGCAGAACGGCTGGGACGACGCCTTCCTCACCGGTGAGGAGTTCGACGCGTTCCTCGACGCCGAGGACAAGCGTGTGGTTTCGGTGCTGAAGGAGCTGGGACTGTGACGACGCAGACCACCGGGAATCCCCCGGCCGAGCGCAGCGAGCGGCGCGCGTGGCTGCGCGAGCACTCCGAACTCGGCGTGTGCGTGTTGCTGCTGGTGCTGGGCGTGCTCGTCCTGACGGACGCGCTCACCATGGACGTCGACATCGCCCAGCGCGGCCCGATCGGCCCGAAGACCGTGCCGGTCGTGGTCGGTGCCGGCCTGCTGGTGATCGCCGCCCTGCTCGCCGTTGACGTGTTGCGCGGCGGCCGGGGCCAGGCCGAGACTGGCGAGGACGTCGACCTGTCGGAACCCGCCGACTGGCGCACGGTGCTGCTGCTCGCCGGGGTGTTCCTCGGCTCGGCCGTGCTGATCGAGCCGCTCGGCTTTCCCGTCGCGGGCGCGCTGCTGTTCTGGGGTGCGGCCTTCGCGCTGGGCAGCCGCAGGATCGACCGCGATCCGATCATCGCGGCCGGGCTCTCCCTCGTCACCTACGTGGTCTTCAACAACCTGCTCGGAGTGCCCCTGCCCGGCGGTCCGCTGATGGGAGTGCTGTGACATGGATGCCTTCAACTCCCTCATGGACGGCTTCGGTACGGCCCTCACCCCGGTCAACCTGCTGTGGGCTGTCATCGGTGTGCTGCTCGGCACGGCGATCGGCGTGCTGCCCGGCATCGGCCCGGCGATGGCGGTCGCGCTGCTGCTGCCGGTGACGTACGGGCTCGAACCGACCGGCGCGTTCATCATGTTCGCGGGCATCTACTACGGCGCGATGTTCGGCGGCTCGACCACCTCCATCCTGCTCAACACGCCCGGCGAGAGCGCGGCGGTGGTGGCGGCCATGGAGGGCAACCCCATGGCCAAGTCCGGGCGTGGCGCGCAGGCGCTCGCGGCGGCAGCCGTCGGGCATTTCGCGGGTGGCCTGATCGGCACGATCCTGCTGGTCGCGCTCGCCCCGACGGTCGCCGAACTGGCCGTGGACATCGGCGCGCCGGACTACTTCGCCATCATGGTGCTGGCGTTCATCGCGGTGACGTCGGTGCTGGGCTCGTCCCGCATCCGGGGCCTCGCCTCCCTGCTCATCGGCCTCACGCTGGGCCTGGTGGGCCTGGACCAGATGACCGGCCAGCAGCGCCTGACCTTCGGCTCGCTCCAACTGGCCGACGGCATCGACGTGGTGATCGTCGCGGTCGGTCTGTTCGCGATCGGCGAGGCCCTGTGGGTCGCGGCGCACCTGCGGCGCAGCCCGCCGGAGCCGATCCCGGTGGGGCGCCCGTGGCTGGGGCGCGGGGATGTGAACCGGACCTGGAAGTCGTGGCTGCGCGGCCCGTTCATCGGTTTCCCGTTCGGCGCGATCCCGGCGGGCGGCGCGGAGATCCCGACCTTCCTGTCGTACGTGACGGAGAAGCGCCTGTCGAAGCACAAGGACGAGTGGGGCAAGGGCGCCATCGAGGGCGTGGCCGGTCCGGAGTCGGCGGCGTCGGCCTCGGCGGCGGGCACCCTGGTGTCGATGCTGACCCTGGGCCTGCCGACCACGGCGGTCGCGGCCGTCATGCTGGCCGCCTTCCAGCAGTACGGCATCCAGCCCGGCCCGCTGCTCTTCGAGCGCGAACCCGACCTGGTGTGGGGCCTGATCGCCTCGCTCTTCGTCGGCATGGTGCTGCTGCTCGCGCTCAACCTGCCGCTGGCACCGCTGTGGGCGAAGCTGCTGCGCATTCCGCGGCCGTACCTGTACGCCGGGATCATGTTCTTCGCGGCGGTCGGCGCGTACGCGGTCGGCGGTGAGGTGATCGACCTGGTGATCCTGCTGATCATCGGCCTGATCGGCTTCGGCATGCGCCGCTACGGCCTGCCGGTGCTGCCCGCCGTCATCGGCGTGATCCTCGGCCCGAACGCCGAACAGCAGCTGCGGCGCGCCCTCCAGATCAGCGACGGCAGCGTGACGGGACTGTTCAACACGCCGTTCGCGGTGACGGTGTACGCGGTAATCGTGCTGCTGCTGGCCTGGCCGCTGCTGAGGAAGGCGGTGACGCGCAGGCGCGTGGAGGCCTGACGCGGCGTGACGCCGTGGGGGCGTGGCTCGGCCGAGCCACGCCCCCACGGCGTTTCTCAGGGCACCGACTCCCGTATGCCGTCGGGGAAGCGGATCTCCACGCTCCCGTCGGCTCCGGTCCATACGCGGGCCCCCTCGACCAGGGCGTGCGCCACCGGGTCGGCACTGAGCGCGACCAGTGTCACCATCAGGCGCGTACCTCCGGGGTGGGACGGCAGCGTCAGGAGCGGCGTCGCCGAGTGGTGTCCGTACGCATTGCCGCCCACCGCCGCCATGACCGCCCCCTCGTCGTCGCTCCACCCGTGCAGGCCGACGAGTGTGCTGGTCAGGCCGTCCGTGCGGCGGGCCAGAGCCCAACCGGGGCCGGTTCGGGCGGCCAGTGGCGTGGTGTCGTCGGCGACGGCCCAGCCGCCCTCGCGCACGGGCGTGCCGGGGGGCGCCTCGACGCGGTGCACCCGGACCTCCCAGGGGCCGTGCACCACGCTGACCGTCTCGATGCGGTGTCCTGAGCTGTCGCCCGGGAGCAGGGCCCGGTGCCAGGAGGCGGCCCGGGCGCCCTCGACGCCGAGGGGGTGGATGCGCCCGCGGGGGCTGGGTGTGCCGTCGGGAGCGAGCAGCGCGATGTGGTTGTCGGGGCCCACCCGCGGTGCCGGTGGTGTCTCGGGGGCCGTGGCGCTGGAGTAGGCGAAGCGGGCGTAGTGGGGGCTGTCGTCGGCCGTTGCCGGTGGGGGCGGGAGGCGGTCGCTGCCGTGGTTGACGAGCCGGACGATGCCGTCGGCCGTCGTGGAGTGCAGGAGCCAGCCCGGGGCGGGTAACGCGAGGCGCACGTCGGCCGTCTCCACCGGGCCGGGTTCCTCGGGCGCCGTCCACACGGGGTGGTCGGCGGGCAGGAGCAGGCCGAGGAAGGCCTTGCTCGCCCAGTACGGGGAGGCCGGGCCCGAGTACCGCTGGGTGACGGGGAGGAAGGGCCCGTACCAGCCGAGCGTGAGCAGCCCGTGCTCGTCGGGCACGCCGCGCTCGGCGAAGTGCTTCAGCGCGCCGGAGGCCAGGCGGCGGGTGCGGCCGGGCGGCAGCGGGGTGGCGTCGGCGAGGACACCCGCCCACAAGGGGGCCGCCGTCGCGAACCGGTAGGTGAGCGAGCGGCCCTGGTGGACGGGCGCGCCGTCGGCCCCGAAGAAGTGCTGGTGGTCGTGGAGGAACGAGCGCAGACGCGTCCGGTGTTCCGCCACCAGCCGGGGGTCGGCGCGCGGCCCCGCGATACGGGCCCACAGGACCGGGTACAGGTGCAGCGCCCAGGCGTTGTAGTAGTCGAACTTGCGGCCGTCGCCGTCGGTGTACCAGCCGTCGCCCCGGTACCAGTCCTCCAGGCGTGCCAGGCCCGCGTCGATCTCGCTGCGGCTGTGCGGGGCGCCGACGGAGGCGAGGAACTCCTCGGTGATGACCTGGAACAGCCTCCAGTTGGAGTCGTTGACCACGGCTCCGACGAAGCCGCCCAGCCAGTCGGCGACCCGCTGCCGTACCCGGTCGTCGAGCCGGTCCCAGATCCAGGGGCGGGTCTCGTGCAGGGCGATCGCGAGGGACGCGGCCTCCACCATGGGCTGGGACCGGTCGGTGATGGGCGGCCAGCGGTCGGGGCCGCGCGGGTCGGTGCCGGCCGCGAGCCCGGCCGCGTACCGCTCGATCAGGCCGGACACACCCTGCCCGCCCGAACCGGCGATACGGAACGCGGCCAGCAGGAAGGAGCGGGCGAACCCTTCGAGACCGTCCGACCAGGGCCCGGAGTGGCTGGGCGGGCCGGGCAGCCGGTACTGGGCCAGGCCCGGGGAGGCGTAGGGCGTGAGGGCGTCGAGGAGGCGGTCGGCGATGGCCTCCCAGTGGGCGCGGGTCCAGCCGGTGAGGGGCGAGGTCAGCGGGTCCGGGGGTGGCAGGTGGGGCAGGTTGGGGAGGTGCGTCGGGTCGGGGAGCGACACGTGCGGCGCGCTCATGCGGGTGCGGTTCCTCCGTTGGTCACAGGGCGCGCCCGGGCGGGGGCGCGCCGACGCTGTCGCGTACGACGATGTGGGTGCCGAGCAGATGGTGGGCCCCCGCGGCGTGCTCGGGGTCGCGCAGCGCGATGCGCACGGCGGCGCGGCCGAGTTCCTCCGCGGGGGTGCGGACGGTGGTGAGGGGCGGGTTGAAGTCCTCGGCGAGCGGGATGTCGTTGTAGCCGACGACGGAGATGTCGCCGGGGACGCGCAGTCCGGCGTCGGCGATGGCGCGCAGGGCGCCGGCGGCGACCATGTCGTCCCCGGCGAAGACAGCGGTCAACTCCCGCCCGAACTTGAGGAGTTCGGTCATCGCGCGGTGACCGGCGGCCCTGCCGAGTCCGCAGTCGACGACGTGTGCGGCCTCGGGCGGCAGCCCGTGCTCGGCGAGGGCGGCCCGGTAGCCGGCGACGCGGGCGTCGAGCGCGGTGTTGCCGGGCAGTCCGCCGAGGAAGACGATCCTGCGGTGTCCGGCCGACAGCAGATGGGCGGTGATGGCGCGGGCCCCGGCCTCGTTGTCGAACTCGACGACGAGCGCCGGTATTTCCGGGTCGGGCGCGGGCCGGCCGCAGAGCACGAGCCGGGCTCCGGAGGAGTCGAGGGCGTGGGCGTAGTGGGCGACGCGCTCGCGGTAGGCGTCGTCCTCGACGACCCCGCCGACCAGGATCACCAGCCGGGCGCCCTCCTCCCGCATGAGCTGCACGAACTCCATCTCGCGCTGCGCGTCGCCGCCGGTGGCGCCGACCACGCAGAGCCAGCCGCGGTCGGCGGCCTCCGCCTCCACGCCCTCGGCGACCTGGGCGTAGAAGGGGCTGGTCACCTGGCGGACCACGGCGGCGGCCATCTTGCGGCCGCCGCCGACCAGGGCGCGGGCGTGCGCGTTGGCCACGTAGTCGAGGTCGCGGGCCGCGCGCAGGACCCGGGCCCGGGTCGCCGGCGGCACCGGGTGGTTGCCGCTGAGCGCGCGGGAGGCGGTGGCCGTCGACACGCCCGCCCGCTCGGCGACCTCGCGGATCGTGACCCGTCCCTTGGACACCCTGTCGTTCCCCATCCCCCGCGTCTCCTCTTCCGCCCACCGCTGTTCAGGTGTTGGCCGCGTAGTCCTTCGCGTACTCCTCGGCCATTCTGTCGCCGCCCCGGCTCCGCCACTTCTTCACCGCCGCGTCCCACTCGGACATCGGCAGCCGTCCGGCGATGATCCCGGTGATGGTGTCGTCGAGGAACGTCTTGAGGGTGGCGCCCTGCGAGTTGTTCGTCGCGGACTGGAGCCCGAAGGAGGCGTCGCGGATGGCGTGCGGTACGACCTCGCGCTGCCAGGCGTGCAGGGCGCGCACGGCGTCGGGCATGCCGGGCACGAACAGCACCTGGGGGCCTTCGGCGAGGTACTTCAGCGGCAGGTTGGTGTTGTTCTCGACCTCGCCGAGCTTGGTGGGTTCGGGCGAGCCGCCCTTGCCGCGGGTGAAGTGGACGCCCTCGACGCCGTAGTGCACGAGTTCCCACTCCTCGCTGCCGAAGGGCGCGGCGAGGTAGTCGAGGATGCGCAGCAGCAGTTCGATGCGCTCCTTCTTGGCCTGCTTCAGGACGGTGTAGCCGAAGGAGCGGCGGGCGGCGACGATGCCGCCGGGCTCGCCGCCGACGCTGTACGGCAGGGCCGCGGCGGGGCTCATCTTGCCCTTGGACTCCCGGTACTTGGGCAGGTATGCGCCGAACCCGTCCTGCATGGAGCCGACGGTGCCGTTGTAGTAGAGGGTCGTCAGGTCGATCTGCGAGATGGACGTGGCGTCGGGGTGGTAGGAGCCGTTCTTGCGCAGCTGGGCCTGGAAGGCGATCGACGCCTTGTAGCGCTCGTCGGCGGGGGCCGGCAGGAAGGTGCCGTCCTTGGTGACGGCCCAGCGCTGGGGCGCGTTGTGGGCGGCGGAGTGGTAGGCGTTGCCGAACAGGGAGCCGTTGGCGGCACCGAGCATGTACGTCCGGCCGCGGGTGCCCTGCCGGGCCACGGCGGTGAAGTCCTCGGCGGTCCAGCCCTCCTTCATCCCCGCGTCGGCGAACATGTCCTGGTTGATCCAGAGGGTCGAGCCGGGCAGCGGGCGTTCCAGCGGGATGCCGTAGATGCGGCCGCCGATGCGGCCCATGTCGCGCCAGGCGTGGGTGGGGATGTTGGCTAGGTTGGGGTAGTCGGCGATCGCGTCGCCCGACAGGTACGGCGTGAGGTCCTGGCCGCGGCGCTGCACGAACTGCGCCTCGCGGGGCAGGGTGAAGCCCGCGAACATGTTGATGATGTCGGGCAGGGCGTCGGCGTCGCCGGCCATGACCGTCGCCATCTTCTTCTGGTAGTCGGCCTGGGAGATGATCGTGTACTCGATCTTCACGCCGAGGGCCTTCTCGACGGCTGCCCAGAAGCGGTTCTGCGAGCGGGGCTTGGGCGGCGTGCCGAAGGAGACGGTCATGACGCGGACGGTGGAGCCGTCGCCCGGGGTGCGGGAGACGGACTTGACCAGGTCGGACGGGTAGGTGGTGTAGCCCGCCTGGACACCGGCGTCGGTGGGCGCCAGGTCGGGCTTGGGCCCGGCGGCGGGCCGGTAGGCGGGCCAGGGGGCGAGCTTCTTGCCGGCGTTGGAGACGTCGCTGTCGCCTGAGTCCGAGGAGCAGGCGGTCAGCAGACCGGGGACGGAGACGGCGGCACCACCGGCGGCCACGGTACGCAGCAGGGTGCGTCGGGACATGCTGGGCATGGGTGAATCACCTCGTGTCGGCTTGGGTCAGCTCTTGATGGCGCCGGTGAGCACGCCCTTGGTGAAGTACTTCTGGAGGAACGGGTAGACGAGCAGGATCGGCACGGTGGCGATCACGAGCACCGCCATCTGCACGGTCTGCGGAGCGGTGACGGTGGCCTCGCCGGTGGTCGCGTCGGTGAGTCCGGCGCCGGACACCACATAGGTGCGCAGCACCTGCTGGAGCGGCCAGTGGTCGCTCTCCAGGTACAGCGAGGCGTAGAACCAGGAGTTCCAGTAGGCGACGGCGTAGAACAGGCCGACGACGGCGAGGGCGGCCTTGGACAGCGGCAGCACCACCGACACCAGGACCCGCCAGTCCCCCGCCCCGTCCAGCCGGGCCGCCTCGTACAGCTCCTCGGGGACCGACTGGAAGAAGCCGCGCAGGACGACCAGGTTGAACACGTTGACCAGGACGGGCAGGACGAGCGAGGCGTACGAGTCGAGCAGGCCGAGTTCCTTGACGAGCAGGAAGCTCGGGATCATGCCGGGCGGGAAGAGGAACGTGAACAGCACCAGCAGGAGCACGGGCTTGCCGCCGAAGACGCCAGGGCGGGACAGCGCGTACGCCAGCGTCACCGTGCAGGCGAGGCTGAGCAGGGTGCCGACGATCGTCACGCCCGCGCTGACGCCGAGGGCGTGGGTGACGATGCCGCCGTCGAAGATGTCGCGGTAGGCGTCGAGCGTGGGCTCGCTGGGCCACAGCACCCAGCCGCCGTTGTCGACGACCTCCTGGGTGGACGCCAGCGAGGTCGACACGATCACCAGGAACGGCACGCACACCAGCAGCACGACGGCGGCGAGGGCGAGGGCCTTCGCGGCCTGGGTGAGGGGCCTGGGCTTCTCCATCCAGCCGGGCCGGGCGGACGCGCTCACTTGTAGACCCCCTGTTCGCCGAGGCGGTGAGCCACCTTGTTGGCGGCGTACACGAGGAGGGCGCCGACGACACCCTTGAACAGGCCCGCTGCGGCCGCGAATCCGTAGTCGCCGCCGACGATGCCCTGGTAGTACACGAAGGTGTCGATGACCTCGGCGGCCTGCGGGCCGACCGCGTCGCGTTGCAGCAGCATCTGCTCGAAGCCGACGGAGAGGATGTCGCCGAGCCGCATGATCAGCAGCAGCACGATCACCGGGCGGATGGCGGGCAGGGTGACGTGCCAGAAGCGCCGCCAGGGCCCGGCGCCGTCGATGGCGGCGGCCTCGTACTGCTGCTCGTCGACCTGGGCGAGCGCGGCGAGGAAGATGATCGTGCCCCAGCCGGCGTCCTTCCAGATGACCTGGGCGACGACGAGCGGCTCGAACGCGTCGGGGTTGCCGATGATGTCGACGGTGTGCAGACCGGCCCCGCTCAGGCCGCTGTTGAGCAGGCCTGTGTCCCCCAGCACCTGCTGGAAGAGCGCGACGACGATCACCCACGAGATGAAGTGCGGCAGATACGCCACCGACTGCACGAACCGGCGAACCGAGCTCCAGGTGAGCGTGTGCAGCAGCAGGGCGAGGCCGAGCGGTACCGGGAAGTAGAAGACCAGCTGGAGGACGGAGATCCAGAGGGTGTTGAGGACCGAGTCCCAGAACGCCGCGTCCTCGAACATGCGCTGGAAGTTGCCCGGGCCCACCCAGGGGCTGCCCCACAGGCCGTCGAACGGCACGTACTCCTTGAACGCGATGACGTTGCCGACGAGTGCGCCGTAGTGGAACAGCAGGAAGTAGGCGACGCCGGGCAGCATGAGCAGGAACAACGTCCCGCTCTGAAAACCTTTACGCTTGCGCTGCACCCCATCAGGATCGCGTCGGCCCGGACCCACCCCCTTCGTACCTGCTCGTTCCCGTAAGGCAGTTGCCACGGCTCCCCCTCACCTCGGCGCGTCCGGTGAAGGGAAGTTAAAACGTTTGCACAGCCCGGTCAACACTTCTGACACAGACGGGACTTCACGCCTGGAGACGGGACTTCAGGCCGAGAGCAGTCCCCGGCCGAACCAGTCGGAGGACGAGCGCACGCCGGGCAGGGCGAAGAAGTAGCCGCCGCCGGTCGGGGAGATGTAGTCCACGAGGGGTTCGTCGATCAACCGGGTCTGCGTTGCCTCGAACTGGCGCCGCACGTCCTGCTGGTAGCAGCAGAAGACCAGGCCCATGTCGAGGTTGCCGACGCTGTCGACGCCCCGGTCGTAGTTGTAACCCCGGCGCAGGATGCGGGAGTCGTCGGTCGCCGCGGTGCGGGGGTTCGCGAGGCGGATGTGGGCGTCGAGCGGGATGGCCGTGCCGTGCGGGTCCTTGGCGTAGTTCGGGCTGTCGGTCTCCTTGGCGCCGTCCAGCGGCGCACCGGTGTCCTTGCGCCGGCCGAACATCTGCTCCTGCTCGGTCAGCGAGACCCGGTCCCAGAACTCCACCAGCATCCGGATGATCCGGACGACCTGGTAACTTCCCCCGCTCGCCCAGCCGGGTTCGCCCTGCCCGTCACCGACCCACACGAGGTGGTCCATCTCGCGGGCCGAGGCGACGTCCGGGTTGGCTATGCCGTCCTTGAAGCCCAGCAGGTTGCGCTGGGCACCGCTGGGCCGGGGCACGTTCTGGAAGCCGTCGACGCGCCACCGGATCTGCATCGCGCCCCTGGTGTGCTTGGCGATGTCGCGCAGCGCGTGCAGCACGGTGTCCTGCCGGGCCGCGCAGATCTGGAGGGACAGGTCGCCGTGGCACTCGGCGGGATCGAGGTTGTCGTTGGGGAAGGTGCGCATGGGGGTGAGCCGGCGCGGCTTCGCGCCGGCGAGTCCGTAGCGGTCGTCGAAGAGGGAGGCACCGACACCGACGGTCACGGTGAGCGCGTCGGCCGGGACGACCGGGCCGAGGATGCCGTTGTCCGAGGGCGGGGCGCCGACACCCAGGTCGGTGGGGGTGCCGCCGGTGGTGAGGAAACGGGCTCGCTGGGTCAGGGTCCGCAGCAGGTCGGCAAGTTCCGCGCGATCGTCGGCGATGACGTCGAAGGAGACGAAGGCGGCGGCCTTCTGCTGGGGGGTGAGGATCCCGGCCTGGCGGGGGCCGTGGAAGGGCACGGCGGCGGCGTTCATCCCTTCAGCCGCTCGGGCCGCTTGGGCCGCGCCACTGCCGGTCTCGGCGAGCGCCACGCCTCCCCCGGCGAGGACCGCGCCCGCCGCTCCGGCACCCAGGGCCGTCTTGACGAAGGAACGGCGGCCGGTGTGGGCGGGGCAGCCCGGCGGAGGCGTGTCAGCGGACGGCATGGGGACGTTCCCTTCGGCGTGTTCGTTGTGCTCGTGGCGGCCGGTGCTCACGCGGACTTCCTGATCTCGAGCAGGTCCGGCACGGGCGACAGGTCTTCCAGGAGCTGCCCCGTGGCCCCGTCGATCCGGGCCTTCTCGGTCCGGCCGAGCCGGCCGACAGGGGTCCAGCGGCCGTCGCGGTGCTCGGCGTCGAGCAGCGTCTGGAGTCGCGCGATGTCCGCGTCGACGGTGGGCAGCAGATGCGGGGCCCGCGTGGTGAGCAACGGCCGGAGCACGGTGAGCAGTTCGCGTGTACCGGAGAGGTTGGCGTCGGCCGTGGCCAGTCCGGTGCCGCTGCCCTGGTCGGTGTCGCCGGTCAGCTCGAACTGGAGGGTGTTCTCCAGGATCTCGTGGGCGCGCAGGGGCAGGTCGGAGGCGTCGAAATCCTGGTGCGGGAAGGCCTTTCGCAACCCGGCGGAATCGGCGGCCAGTTGTTGTGCCGGGCCCTTGAGCTCGTCCGCCGCCCGGCCGTGCCACAGCCCGTACTCGATCCGCTGGAAGCCGGTGAAGTCCTTGTCGTGAACCCCGCCTGGCAGACCGTCGGGCCGGCCGTTGATCTTCTGGTCGAAGTCCTCGAAGGTGCCGTAGGCGGCGCCGAGGGAGGCGTAGGTGCGGTGCGCGGTCAGCCAGTCGGCGCGTGCCGCGTCCAGGTGACCGGCGCGAATGTCGTCGCCGAGCTTCCGGGTCTCGGTGACGAGGGTGGCCAGACCCCGGTTCACGTACGCCTTGTAGGCCCGCAGCGGCCCCGCGAGATCCTGCTCGGAGACAGGGACGACGGCCCCGGCACCGGCGGCACCGCCGACCCGGACCGCCTTGGAGGTGACGGCCTTGCCGTCGGCCGGGACACAGCGCCAGGCGTACGTACCACCCGCCACGGTGGCGACGAGGTCGCGGGTGGTGCCGGGGGCCAGGCCCTCGATCTCGCCGTAGACCGCGTTGGTGGCCGGGTCGATGAGGTACACCTCGGACGTCTGGTCGCCGGTGTTGCGCATCTGGAAGGCCTGCCGCCCCGGCTTGGGCGCGGTGAAACCCTCACCGCAGTCCTTCGCGGAGACGGCGACCGTCTCGCCCCCGGCGGGCTCGGGGCGCGCCAGGACGACGACGAGCCCGGCCAGGAGGGCGGGCACGGCGACCACGGCGACGGGGATGGGCCAGGCGGGGCGGTGGCGTGCGGGGACGGGGAGGGGTGGCGGGGCCTTCGTGGGGCGGGGCGGGGTCGCGGGCGCGGTGCGTGTCGGGCTCGGGCTCGGGCTCGGGCTCGGGCTGGAGGCAATTCCCCGCAGGCCCCTCACGAACAGCGTCATCACCACGCCGAGATACCCGACGTACCCCACCACCTGAAGCCACGTCATCGTCGGCGTCAGATTGAGCACGCCCTGGAGCAGAGTGCTGTACCAGGACCCGGCGTCGACGCTGCCGCTCAGGTCGACGGCGTAGGCCGCCCCACCGGGCAGGACCCCGCCCTCCTGGAGGTCGCGCAGCCCGTAGCCGAGCACGCCCGCGGCGATCACGATGAGGACGGCGCCGGTAGCGGTGAAGAAGCGGGTGAGGTTGATGGAGAGCACCCGGCGGTAGAGCCCCCAGCACAGCACCGTCGCCAGAACGAGGCCGATACCGGCGCCGGTGAGCGGCCCAATCGACTCGTCCGCCGCGCGGGCCGTGGTCCACAGGAACAGGGCGGTTTCCAGGCCCTCGCGCCCCACCGCCAGGAAGGAGGTGAGGACCAGCACACCGGCGCCCATGGTCAGTGCCTCGGTGACCTTCTCCTTGATCTCTCCCGCCAGACTGCGGGCCGAGCGGCGCATCCAGAACACCATCGCGGTCACGAAGGCGACGGCGACGACACTCAGCACGCCGCCGAAGGCTTCCTGCACGGCGGTGGAAAGGGAGGCGGCGGTGAACGTGAGGACCGCGCCGAAGCTCATCGAGAGCGCGATCGCGGCCAGTACGCCCGTCCACACCTGCGGCAGACGGGACTTAGCGTCCGCCCGCACGAGGGTGGCGACCAGCACGGAGACGATGAGGCCGGCTTCCAGTCCTTCCCTCAGTCCGATCAGGAAGCTCGGAAACGCGTCGTCCCACATGTGCTGCGGCCCTCCCGGCCCTCCGCCCCGACCCACCACGCGAGCGGGTTAGCCAAGGCATGCCTTACCGACGCCGACCATCATGACCTCGGCTCTCTGGGCATCTGGTCATGAATGGCTCATGGCACGGCAAAAGTCGGGAGTCCGAGCTGCCCCGTCGGGCCGGCAGAGGCTGCCGGGCCTGGCTCAGCCGGACGGCGTGACCGAGGACCACACGCCGAACCACTGTTCGGCGCCGAACTCCTCGAACCGCTCCACCTCGGTGAACCCCAGCTTCGCCGCCAGCCGCATCGAGCGGTCGTTGGCGGTCTGGGTGCAGAGCACCACCGGCTCACCGGGAAGCGCGTCGGCGAACCAGCCGAGTGCCGCTGCGCACGCCTCAGCGGCGTACCCCCATCCCCACGCCTCCGGCAGGAACATGTAGCCGAGCTCGGCCTCTCCGCCCTCCGGACGGACGCGACCCGGGCGTTCCGCGTCACGTCGGTCGAGCGTGACCGTGCCGATCATCACTCCGTCGAGATCGATCACGAACAGGCCGGGGCGCCGCCCGGGCACCTCGGGCACCGCGCGCTCGAGCTCATCACGCGGTCGGGGGCCACCGAGGTAGGTGCGCACCTCCGGCGACGCGAACAACTCGATGAACGCCGCACGGTCCCGGGCCTCGGACTCGCGGAGCACGAGCCGTTCGGTTCTAATCGGGGCAGTTGGCCAGGCGACGGGTCCGGATCCAGTCATGACGGGCAACCTATCGCCAGCCCACGAGAGAGATCCGAAAGAGAAGGCCTGGCCGGAGGCGCCCGGGCCCCTACCCCGAAAACCTCCCCCCTCAGAGGTCGTCTCAGGTGGTGGCGCGTCGATACAGATCAAGGCGCTGGCGACACCTACGAAGCCCAGGAAATGCTCAGCTTTGCGTTCGTATCGAGGGTGCAACCGACGGCAGCCCGCCAGCCAGGCCATCGTGCGCTCGACCACCCAGCGGTGGCAGCCGAGGTGTGCAGAGGACTCGACGCCCCGGCGGGCGGTGCGCGGCACGATGTTCCTGTGGCGCAGGTGCTCAAAGTCGTAGCCCTTGTCGGCGTGCAGCTTGGCTGGGCGGCGACGCCTGCGCGGTCATCGCACCTGCGCCGGTCCCCGCCCTGCGGACGCCGCGGTGCTTCCGGCGCCACACACTGGAACAGTTCCCACACTCCGTCCGGTACCAGCTGTTCGACTGTCGCCATGCTCGGAGCAACGAGCTTCAGGCCAGTCGTGGTCAGGAAAGCCGCAAGTCGATCCAGGGGATGGTGTCACCCGGCAACAGGTAACGCTCGGTCTCGATGAACCCGTGCTTCTGCGCGAACCGCAAACCGTCCTCATTCGACGACAGGACGACGGTCTCGATCACCCTGGCACCCAGCTCCCGCGCCCGGTGCAGCCCACGCCCATAGAGCGCTTCGCCGAATCCCTGTCCACGGTAAGCGGCAAGCACCCGGGCGATCACTGTCGCCGTCAGAGTGTTGTCCGTCGGCGGGCGTACCGTGCTGCAGCCCACGACTGCGTCACCGAGATACGCGATCTCCAGGTGGTGGCGCTCGGAACGTTCCCGTACCTCTTCCATGGACAGGACGTGGGTCGGGATGACCACATTGTGGACGTGCTGCCAGTCTTGGAGAGTGGCATCGCCGTCAGGCTGTTGGAACCGAAGATCAGACATCGCAGCAGGAGATCTGAGTACTTCTCAGACGTCAACTCCTTATGCCAGCCAACAAGTCACCGCTCGAGTTACGCGCCCGGAGCCAACCGAGACGCCCCCTTATGCTTCCCGGGAGCCGCCGGCGGCAGACGGCACCGGGCTGGCGACCCGCTCAGCGTGACCGGGCAGGCGACCTGCCGGGACTCGGCGCCGCCGGCCGGCGCGGGCACGGCGACGATGCCCGGCAGCCCGAGCCGGTCGGCGAAGGCGAACGCCTCGTCGAGGGTGTTCACGGGCGGCCCGGCGGGCACGCCGGCGGCCGGCAGCAGGCGGACCGATGAGTCTGCACCGGCCGTGCGCAGCCGTTCCCCCAGCGTCTCGAGCAACTCGTCGCGATGAGCCACCCCGTTCCGGGTCCGTGCGGAACCGGTCGCCGTCGGCGAGGGCGCGAGCCGCCGGTCCGCGGTGGGGAGGTCTCATAGGGGGCGATGCTCGGACGGGCGTTGCCTATGCGCCCGCCGGGACGACGCCCACGACGGCGTGGGCGGACGTCTGGTCGACGCTCGGACGGGCGTTGCCCATGCGCCCGCCGGGACGACGCCCACGACGGCGTAGGCGGACGTCTGGTCGACCATCGCCGACAGCAACGAACTCAGCGGATCCACCTCGACGCGCCGGCCCTTGCCGCTTCGCCGCCGGGCTCCCCCGTCACGCTCGTCAGTCCGCCGGCTTCCGCGCGGCACCGCACGAGTTGCCCCACCCCTCTTGACGCGTCAGTGACAACAGTGGCTTGATGCATGGGAGCGCTCCCACCTCACCCAGGGAAGGGATCACCATGCGCAGAACCCGCCGCCCCTCCTCGCGCTTACGCATCATCCCGGTTCTCGGCCTCCTCGCCGCGCTGCTCCTCCCCCTCGGTCTCACGTTCGCGCCCCGGGCCACGGCCGCACCGGCGGCGGACCCCGTCCGCGTCATGCCGCTCGGCGATTCGATCACCGGCTCGCCGGGCTGCTGGCGAGCGGTGCTCTGGAACCGGCTGCTGAACAGCGGGTACACGGACATCGACTTCGTCGGCACCCTCCCGCCGCAGGGCTGCGGACAGGCGCACGACGGCGACAACGAGGGGCGCGGCGGTGAGCTGGTGACCAACGTGGCCGACCAGAACCTGCTGCCGGGCAGGCTCGCGGCCACCCGCCCGGACATCGTTGTCATGCACTTCGGCACGAACGACGTGTGGAGCAGCATCGCCCCGGACCGCATCCTGGCCGCCTACACCAAGCTCGTGACGCAGATGAGGGCCTCGAATCCGGACATGCGGATCCTTGTCGCGCAGCTCATCCCCATGGCGCCGGGAAGTTGCGCGGCCTGCGCTCAGCGTGTCGTCGACTTCAACGCGCGGATCCCCGACTGGGCCCGGGCCACCAGCACCGAACGATCCCCGATCACCGTGGTCGACCAGTGGACGGGCTTCAGCACCGCCACGGACACCTACGACGGGGTGCACCCCAACGCCTCCGGTGACAACAAGATCGCCGCCCGCTGGTTCCCGGCCCTGGCGGCGGTCCTCGACGCGGGTGTCCCGCAGAACCCGGGCGGCCCGGGTGACCCGGGGGACCCCGCGGCCTGCGCGGCCCGCTTCCGGGCTGTCTCCACATGGCAGGGCGGCTACCAGGGAGAGGTGACCGTGACGAACACGTCCGCCTCCGCCGCCTCGGGCTGGAGCGCGGTGGTCGTACCGGCGAGCGACGCCCGCATCGGCCAGGTCTGGAACGGCACCCTCAGCACGGCCGCGGACGGTACGGCCACCGTCACCAACGCGGCGTGGAACGGGGCGTTGGCGCCCGGCGCGAGTGCCACGTTCGGTTTCGTCGCCACCGCCCCGGCAACGGCCGGCGCCCCGGCGGCGACCGTCACGTGCACGGCGAAGAGTTCCGCCGACTGACACCCGGCACGGATCAGGACCGGCCCGGCAGCACACTCACCGCGACGGCCCGGCAGCACACCCCCCGCTCCCTCCCCGGGACTGGACGCGACCCGGAACAGGCCCCATCCCATCCGCCCCCACCTCTGGAGCCGCCATGAGACCCCGCACCGCCCCCACCCCACGCGTGGCCACCGTGGCCGTCGCCCTCCTCGGACTCCTGCTCTCCTTCCTCTCCCTCGGCACACCGGCGCACGCCGCCCCCACCGGCTTCCGCATCGACAACGGCCGGCTGCTGGAGGCGTCCGGGAACGACTTCGTGATGCGTGGCGTCAACCACGCCCACACCTGGTTCCCGGACCGGATCAGCTCCCTCTCCCACATCAAGGCGAAGGGCGCCAACACCGTCCGCGTGGTCCTCTCCAGCGGTGACCGCTGGACCCGCAACGACACCGCCGACGTGGCGAACGTGGTCGCCCAGTGCAAGCAGAACAAGCTGATCTGTGTGCTGGAGGTGCACGACACCACCGGGTACGGCGAACAGAGCGGAGCCGCCACGCTCTCCCGCGCCGCCGACTACTGGATCAGCGTGCAGAGCGCGCTGACCGGTCAGGAGGACTACGTCATCGTCAACATCGGCAACGAGCCGTACGGCAACACGAACTACGCGGGCTGGACGGCCGACACCAAGGCGGCGATCCAGAAGCTCCGCACCGCCGGGTTCGACCACACGATCATGGTCGACGCGCCCAACTGGGGCCAGGACTGGGCGTTCACCATGCGGGACAACGCCGCCTCGGTCTTCGCCGCCGACCCCGACGCCAACACGATCTTCTCGATCCACATGTACGGCGTCTTCGACACCGCCGCCGAGATCACCGACTATCTGAACCGCTTCGTCAGGGCGAAACTCCCCATCGTCGTCGGTGAGTTCGGCCACGACCACTCGGACGGCAACCCCGACGAGGACACCATCCTGGCCGTCGCCCAGCAGCTCCGCCTGGGCTACCTCGGCTGGTCCTGGAGCGGCAACGGCGGCGGCGTCGAGTACCTGGACATGGTCACGAACTTCGACCCGGACCAGCTCACCAGCTGGGGACAGCGGCTCTTCAACGGCGCGAACGGCATCGCCGCCACCGCCAAGGAGGCCGCGATCTACTCCTCCGGCGGAGGCGACACCACTCCCCCGACGGCTCCCGGCACCCCGACCGCCTCCGGGGTGACCTCCTCGTCCGCCACCCTGACCTGGGCCGCCGCCACCGACGCGACGGGCGTCACCGGCTACGACGTGGTCCGGATCGGCGGCGGCGCCGAGACGGTCGTCACCTCCACGACCAGGACGACCGCCGCCCTCACCGGCCTGTCCCCCGCCACCTCCTACACCTTCGCCGTCTACGCCCGTGATGCCGCCGGCAACCGCTCGCCCCGCTCGGCCACGGTGACGTTCACGACGTCCTCCGGCGGCTCGACGGCGGCCTGCGGCGTCGGCTACCGCGTGACGAGCAGCTGGCCCGGCGGATTCCAGGGCGAGATCACCCTGCGCAACACCGGCACGTCGGCGATCAACGGCTGGACCCTGCGCTGGACCTTCCCGGACAGCCAGCGCATCACCAACCTCTGGGGCGGTACGGCGACGCAGAGCGGCTCCGAGGTCAGCGTCGCGGCCGCCCCGTACACCGCGACGGTCCCCGCGGCGGGCTCGGTCACCCTCGGCTTCACGGCCTCCCGGGCGACGGCGAACCCCAGCCCGACGGCGTTCACGCTGAACGGCGCCGCCTGCTCGGTGAGCTGACCGGGTCGTGTGTGTGACGGTGCCGCCCGTTCCCGACCAGTCGGCGCGGCGGCACCGTCACCGTCCGGCGCGACGGCACCGTCACTCTCCAGCACGGCCGCATCATCCCCGTGGGTGTGATCCGCGCGACATCCGCACCGGAAAGCGGTTTACTCCGCCCCGCAGTGGTCAGGCGGCGGGGATGTCGCACCGGCACCCCACCGCCGTAACCCCGGCAAGACGCGTATCCGCCCGTCCCGGTTCCCCGCACCGCGCGTGGGAGGCGTGATGAGCGAGGACACCCTGCGCATGCGGCCCGTCGCCGACACCCGCGGCGAGGCCGGGGCGAGCACGTCACGCGAGGCCACTGCCCCGCCGAAGCAGGACGGGCAGCGCGACGCGTTCTTCGACAACGCCAAGTACCTGGCGATCGTGCTGGTGGCGATCGGACACGCCTGGGAGCCGTTGCGGGACGGCAGCCGGGCGGTCAGCGCGCTCTACATGGTCGTCTACGCCTTCCACATGCCGGCGTTCATCGTCATCTCCGGCTACTTCTCGCGCTCCTTCGACGCGAGCCCGGGGCGGGTCAGGCGTCTGGTCACCGGGCTCGCCGTTCCGTATGTCGTCTTCGAGACGGCGTACACGCTGTTCACACGCTGGACGGACCAGGAACCCGACCGGCCCGTGAGCCTGCTGGATCCGCTGTATCTGACGTGGTTCCTGGCGGCGCTGTTCATCTGGCGGCTGACCACGCCGGTGTGGCGGCGCGTGCGGTGGCCGCTGCCGGTCGCCCTCGTCATCGCGATGCTGGCGACGCTCTCGTCGTCCGTCGGCAACGACCTCGACCTGCAACGCACCCTTCAGTTCCTGCCGTACTTCGTACTCGGTCTGCTGCTGAAACCGGAGCACTTCCGGCTGGTGCGCCGCCGCTCGGCGCGTGTGCTGGCCGTGCCGGTCTTCGCCGCCGCGGTCGTCGTGGCCTACTGGGCGGTCCCGCGGATGACCGGCGCCTGGTTCTACCACCGCGACAGTGCCGAGGAACTCGCCGCGCCCGCCTGGTACGGACCCGTGATGACGCTGGTGACCTTCGGCTGCTCGCTGGTCCTGGTGGCCTGCTTCCTCGCGTGGGTGCCCGGGCGCCGCGCATGGTTCACGGTGCTGGGCGCGGGGACGCTGTACGGCTACCTGCTGCACGGCTTCGTCGCCCAGGGGTCCAAGTTCTGGGGCTGGTACGAGCCGGCGTGGGTCCACGGGCCCGTGGGCGCGGCCGCCGTGACGGTCGTCGCGGCCGTGCTCGTGACCGCGCTGTGCACCGCGCCGGTGCGGCGGCTGTTCCGCTGGGTGGTGGAGCCCGAGATGGCGTGGGCGTTCCGCCGGGACGCACATCAGCAGGCGCGGGAACGGAATGCCGTCCGCGAGGGGAGCGCCGTACGCGGTTGACGCCGAGCGCCCCGCCTACCGTTCTGGGCTACCCGTCCTGCGTGAGCCGGATCAGCAGCACACCGGGCGTGCGCGGCACGGACACCGTCAGCCCGTCCCCGTCCCACACGGCCCGACCCGCCTCCGCGGAGGACGGGTGCAGGACCTCCGCACGGGCGGACCGGCCCGCCAGATGCCGGACGGGGACACGGAGTTCGGCCGGACCGCCCCGGCGCCAGACCGACAGGTAGGCCGTGGGGTCACCGGGAACCGAGAGCCCCAGGGCCAGCCACTCGTCCGTCCAGCCTGGCAGGCCGAGCGGCCAGAAGGGCAGGGCACGCGCGAGGTCCCCGCGGATCGACTTGTAGACCGCGACCGCATCCCGTACGAGGGCCAGTTGGTGTTCCGGCATGCGATTGAGATGGCCGGAGAGGTGGATACGGCCGAGCAGTGCCCCGCCCAGGGTCCACGTCGTCAGGTCGTCGTCGAACTCGGGCTGCGGGTAGGCCCAGACCGCGCCCTGTTCGGGCGGGACGGCGGTCGGCGCGGCGGCGGCGATCGGCGGGTAGCGCAGCGGGTCCTGCTGGTCGCTGGTGGACTGGAGCTGGGAGACGGCCAGGGTGGCGCCGTCCATGCGCATGCCGCCCGAGGCGCAGTTCTCCACGACGAGTCCGGGGTGGCGGTCCAGTACGCCGGAGAGCCAGTCCAGGTAGGCGTGGGCGTGGCCCAGCAGCCCGGCTCCCGGTGCGAGGTCGCCGGGCGCCTGGGTGCCGGGGTCGACCACGATGTTGTAGTCCAGCTTGAGGTAGCCCACGCCCCAGTCGCCGACGATCCGGTCCACGGTCTTGTCGAGGTGGGCGCGGGCGGCCGGGTGCCGCAGGTCGAGCTGGTGGCGGCCCTGTTCGGCCAGGCGCACGCCGTCGCGCTGGAAGAACGCGTCGTCGGGCAGTTCGGCCGCGACGGGGCTGCGCACCCCGACGACCTCCGGCTCCAGCCACAGCCCGGGCACCATCCCGCGCTCCCGGATCCGGTCCAGGACGGCCCGGATGCCGCCGTCGGGGAAGCGGCGCGGCGAGGGCTGCCAGGTGCCGACGCTGTCCCACCAGCCCCGGGTGTCGTCGTCGTACCAGCCCGAGTCGATGCAGAAGTACTCGGCGCCGGCGTCCGCGGCGGCGTCGATCAGCGGCAGGAGCTTGGCCGTGGTCGGGTCGCCCATCAGGGTGTTCATGTAGTCGTTGAAGACGACGGGCAGGGCGGTGTGGTCCGGGTGCGGGCGGCGGACCGCCCGGCGGTAAGAGGTCAGGGCGCCCATGGCGGAGTCGAGGTCGGAGCCGAGTGCCAGGGCCCCGTACACGGTGGTGAACTCCTCGCCCGGGGCGAGCCGGACCCGCCACTGGTGTTCCGCGTCGGTGGGGCCGTTCAGCGCCAGGTACGTGCCGTGTGCGCGCTCGCCCAGGTCCCAGCGCCAGCCGGCCGGGGACTCGACCTGCCAGACCCAGGCCCGGCCGCCGTCCCGCTCCGTCAGCGCGCCCATGGCGAGATGGCCGTCGGTGGGCCAGCTGCCGCGCCCGGTGAGGGCGAGGGCGGCCCGGCTGTCGTGCTGGTGGACGTCGACGTGGATGTCGGCGACGGCGGCGCGCAGCGGCTCGGCGTACCAACGGCACTCGGCGAGCCAGTCGTTGCGGGCCCGGTGGACGTCGAGGGCGTCCGGGGCGGGCAGGCCGCCGAGCAGGAGGCTGCTGACGGACTGGACGACCAGCGGCTCCCGGCCCTCGTTGCGGAGGCGGACTCGGGAGCGCAGGACGGGCAGTCCGGCGGGTGACGTGAGCTCGACGGACGCCGTCAACCCGGTGTCCGGGTCGTGGAGTTCGACGGTCAGCCACTCCCAGCCGTCGAGTCTGTCCGTGCGGTGGGTCCGGTAGGCGAGCCGGGCTCCGAAGGCCGTGCCGGTGAAGCGGGGGCCGGACCAGCCGCTGCCGTGGCCGAGGGCGGTGAGCTCCACGAGCGGGAGCGCGGAGTGCGGGGTGGCGGGGCGCTCGTCGTCGGGGTGGGTCAGCCGGACCAGCCGCAGGGTCCCGTCGGCGGCGACCGCGAAATCGGACCGGAGGGCTTGATGCCCCCAAGTGAACTCGTGCTGCCGCTGGTTGGAGGCCATGTGCGCCGCATCCGCCGTGCCGGTCAAGGTGCTCCCCCTCCTGACCCCGCCCCGTCCTCGGGGAGGGAGGCCCGCGTGAATCCCTCGTTACGGTCTCTTGACGACCCAAGTGTGACCGGTCACAATCCTCGCATGAATGTGACCGGTCACACAAGGCGCCCGGCGAGCATCAGGGACGTCGCGACCGCCGCGGGGGTCTCGTACCAGACGGTCTCGCGGGTGATCAACGGCCATCCCAGCGTCCGGCCGTCCACCCGGGAGCGGGTGCTCGCCGCCATCGAGGAACTGGGCTTCCGCCGCAACACGACCGCCCTCGCCCTGGCCAGCGGGCGCAGCCGGGCCGTGACCGTGCTCACCGCGAACACCACCCACTACGGCTACGCCTCGATCCTCCAGGGCATCGAGGAGGCCGCCCGCGCGGCGTCGTACGCGGTCGGGATAGGGGTGCTGGAGTCGGCCGAGGACGCGGCCGTCGCCGCCGAGGTGCAGCGCGCGGCGGACGCGGGCGGCGGGATCGTCGTGATCGCATACGATCCGGCCGGTGTCCGGGCGCTGGGAGCCGTGCCCGCCGGGCTGCCGGTCGTGGGCGTGGTCGAGACCCCGGCGAGCCCGCCCGGCGGCGACCGCCCGTGGGTGTGGACCGACGACCGCGAGGCCGCCTACCAGGCGACCAGCCATCTGCTGTCCCTCGGCCACGAGACCGTGCACTACGTGGCCATCCCGTCCAGCACCCGCCGCACCAGCGCCCGCACCAGCGGCTGGCGGCAGGCGCTGAAGGAAGCCGGCGCCCCAGAACCCCGCCCCGTGCAGAGCAGTTGGGGGCCCGCGGGCGGTCACACGGCCGGGTTGAAGCTGGCGCGGGACGAGTCCGTCACCGCGATCCTGTGCGGCAACGACGACCTCGCGCTCGGTGTCCTGCGCGCCCTGCACGAGACCGGCCGCTCGGTGCCGGGCGAGGTCAGCGTGGCCGGTTTCGACGACGCCCCGCACTCCGCCTTCCTCACCCCGTCCCTGACGACCGTACGACTGGACTTCACCGGCCTCGGGCGGTCCGCGTTCGCCCTGCTGCACGGCGTGCTGGAGGAGTCCGCGCCGGTCGCCCCGCACCCCGTGTCCGTACCGGAACTGGTGGTGCGGGAGAGCTCGGGGCCACCGCCCTCCGACGCCTGAACAGCCGGTGCCTGAACAGCCCGTAAGACCCCGGAAGTTGTGAGTCCCGCTTTCTGAACCCGAACCGCCTGCTCCGAAAGGCACGAGATGAACAGAAGAGCCCTCCCCGCCCTGGCGCTGATATGTGCCGCCGGCCTGGCCGCCACCGCGTGCAGCGACCCGACCGCCGGGGACTCCGGTTCGGACGGTTCGGACGCCAAGCGGACGGCGGTGAATCCGACCGCCCGGCTGGACGGCGTGAAGCTGACCATGTGGACCGCGCAGAACACGGTGAACGCGCCCAAGCAGGTCATCGACGCCTTCGAGAAGGCCACCGGCGCCGAGGTCGACACCCAGGCGATCCCGGACCTCTACGAGCAGAACGTGCCGACCAAGCTTGCCTCCGGCGACCGCCCCGACCTGATGTTCTGGCAGCCGTCCATCTCCACGCTGCCGTTCATCCAGCCGAAGCAGAACCTCCTGGCCCTCGGCGGGGAGCCGTGGGAGGCCAGGCTCGGCGACACCGAGAGGTCCCTCGGCGTCATCGACGGCAAGCGGTACGCGGCGATCGTCACCAGCCCCGCCATGCTCGGCGTCTACTACAACAAGGACGTCTTCAAGCAGGCCGGGCTGAGCGAGAAGGACTTCCCCACGTCCTACGACGAGCTGCTCGCCCTCGGCCGCAAGGTCGTCGACAAGACCGACGCGGCCGCCTTCTACGAGGCCGGCGGCGACAAGTGGCCGCTGCAGTGGCAGATGCAGGTCCAGCTCACCGACCTCGACCCGCAGTGGTGGGCCGATCTGAACGCCGGCAAGAAGAAGTGGACCGACCCGGTCGTCGTCGGCACGATCAAGAAGTACAAGGAGAAGCTGCTCGACGCCGGGCTCGCCCAGAAGAACTACCGGACGGGCACCTTCACCGGGCAGGCCGACGCGCTGTGGGAGGGCGACGCCGGCATGGTCCTCAACGTCACGTCCTTCCAGAGCCAGTTGCAGGCCAAGTACTCCACCGCCGAACTCGACAAGAAGATCGGCTGGTTCCCGGTCGCCAACTCCTCGGCCACGGGCCTGTACTCCCCCGACCAGACCAACGGTGTCGTCGCCTTCAAGACCGGTGACGACAAGCGGCAGAACGCGGCCCGGCAGTTCCTCGCCTTCTGGCTCGGGCCGGACTACCCGGACTACATCAAGACGATGAAGATCCCGTCCGTGCAGCCGTCCGTGCCCACCCCCGACGGCCTGCCCGAGGCGTCCAAGGCCCAGGTGGCGGCCCTGCCCAAGGCCATCGGCGTCTTCCAGGCCAAGGCGATCGTCGCCCCCGACACCCACCTCTACCTCGCCGACATGATCTTCGGCAAGAAGAGCCCGCAGCAGGTCGCGCAGGCCATCCAGGACCAGTTCGCGCAGGTGGCCAAGGCCCAGGGCGCACCCGGGTTCTGACCATGACGGACACGGTCGTACGTACGCGCAAGCAGCCGGCTGCACAAGGCGCACCGAAGGGCGTGGGGCGACTCCCGCGCGCCGCCGTGCACCACCCCTGGTGGTTCGCGCTCCCCGCGATCGTCGTCTTCGCGGGCTTCTTCCTGGTGCCCAACCTGCTGAACTTCTACTACCCGTTCACCAACTGGTCCTCGTACCACGCGGACATCGCCTTCACGGGCCTGGACAACTTCAGGACCATCGCCGAGGACGGCTCGCTGCTGCGGGCGATCCGGACAACGCTGGTGTACGCGCTGCTGGCGGCGCTGTTCCAGAACGGCTTCGGGCTCGTGCTGGCGCTGCTGCTGGAGGACGACAGCCGCTTCAACCGGTTCTTCCGTGCCGTGTTCTTCCTGCCGGTACTGATCTCGGCACTCGCGACCGGTTACGTCTTCCAGGCGCTGCTCGACCAGGACGGGGCCGTCAACTCCGTGCTGGGCACGGACATCCCGTGGCTGGGCTCGACGACCTGGACGCTGGTGATCGTCACGCTCATCCACGGGTGGAAGTGGATGGGCCTGTCGATGCTGATCTATCTGGCCGGGCTCAAGGGCATCCCCGGGGAGATGCTGGAGGCCGCGAAGTGCGACGGCGCGGGCCCTTGGCGGACCTTCTGGTCGGTGCGCTGGCCGATGCTCGCGCCGGCCGTCACCTTCAACGTCACCACCGCGCTGATCGGTTCGATGAACACCTTCGACATCGTGCAGGCCACGACGGGCGGGGGCCCCGCGGCCTCCACCGAGGTCTTCAACATCTACATGTTCCGCGTCTTCGGGCAAGGGCTGTACGCCCAAGCCTCCACGATGAGTTTGGTGCTCTTCCTCATCGTGGTGGCCTTGGCGATCCCGCTTGTCTTCGGCTTGCGTCGAAGGGAGCAGCTGCTTTGAACCCTCCTCCTCGCGAGCGAGCAGGATTCCTGGCTCACGCAGCTCAGTCGCTCAACGAGCGATCGAGACTCACACGATCAACACCAGCCGGGTTGGAACCAGCCCGGTTCCCCGAAAGAAGGGAGGAAGATGTGCTGGCTTGGTTCTCGCGCAACGCGCCGGAGAGCCTACCAGCTGCCGGCCCACGCCTGTGGCGCATCGGTCGCCCCACTCTGATCGTGACCATCGCTGCCCTCGCCGTCGGCGTGCCGCTGTGGCTGGTCGCCGTCACCTCGGCCAAGCCGCAGGCGGAGGCGATCAAGCCGAACCTGGACCTGCCCCGGCAGTGGCAGCCCGCGAGCAACTACGCGGACGCCGTCAGCGAGGGCGAGATGCTGCGCGGCTTCCTCAACTCGCTGCTGGTCGTGGTGCCTTCGGTGGTCCTGGTGCTGATCCTGGGCGCGGGCGCCGCCTGGGTCTTCGCCCGCCGTAAGTCGAAGCTGGTCTCGGCGGCCTACGCGCTCTGCATCAGCGGACTGCTGCTGCCGCCCGCCGTCATCACCATCGTGATGGAGCTGCGGCAACTGGGCCTTTCCAACACCCGCCCCGGCATGATCGCCGTCTACACCGGGATGTACCTGTCGACGTCGATCTTCTTCATGACCGGCTTCATCCGCGCCATCCCCATGGAACTGGAGGAGGCGGCCCGGATGGACGGGGCGAGCCCGTCACGCGTCTTCTGGCGGATCGTCCTGCCGCTGCTCCGGCCGGTGATCGCCACCGCGACGATCATGGTGATGCTCTACGCCTGGAGCGACATCTTCTACGCGTTCTTCGTCCTCGGCGGCGGAGACCGGGCGACCTTGCCGCTCAACCTCTACCAGGTCGCCAGCGCCCAGCTCTACCTCAACAACTGGCATCTCGTCTTCGCGTACGTCGTGGTGATGAGCCTGCCCATGGTCGCCGTGTTCCTCGTCGGCCAGCGAAAGATCGTGTCCGGAATCACCAGTGGAGCCGTGAAGTGACTGGAGGTCCAGCAGCGTGATCACCCCCACCCGCACGAGAGCCGGTACGAGGTCCCGTACCAGAACCGCCTTGATGACAGCACTACTTGGAGCAGCCGCCATGGCAGCCACCCTCCCCGCGGCCGGGCCCGCCGCCGCGGCCGATCCACAGCGCCTCACCGTCGACCTCAAAGCCTCCGAGGGCCCGGTGATGCTCGGCGCCAACGGCTCGCTGTACGGGCTCAGCGACGACGGGGTGCCCAGCGACGCCGCGATGGCGCCCCTGAAGATCACGAGCATCTCGCAGAAGCCGGAGGGCGGCGCCCAGCACCCCAACGGCGACGCGCTCACCGTCTCCAAGTCGTTCTTCCGCAACGGTGGCGGCGAGATCAACGTGATGATGCAGGACATGTACGCCAAGTGGCCGTACGAGGACCTCGGCATCGACGACTACCTCCCCAAGGTCGACAAGATCGTCAAGGAGGTCTCGGCCGACCCGAACAGCGAGCGTTTCGTCTACATCCCGTTCAACGAGCCGGACCAGATCTGGTACAAGCTCGACGTCGCCGACCAGGCACAGTACGAGAAGAACCGCGACCGGTTCTTCAAGGACTGGAAGACGGTGTACCAGCGCATCCGCGCGATCGACCCGGACGCGAGGATCGCCGGACCCAACGAAGCCGCCTACCACACCCGCCTGTTGAAGGACTTCCTCGCCTTCGCCAAGCGGGAGAACGTGCTCCCCCAGATAATGACCTGGCACGAACTGGGCTCCGGCTCGCTGCGCGACTTCCAGGCGCACTACGACGACTACCGCAAGCTGGAGCGCGAGGCGGGCATAGCCCCGCTGAAGATCAACATCGACGAGTACGCCAACCGCCGCGACCTGTCCGTGCCCGGGCAACTCGTGCAGTGGGTCTCGATGTTCGAGCGCAACAAGGTGTACGCCAACATGGCGTACTGGGACGCGGCCGGCAACCTCAGCGGCCACGTCGTGCGCTCCAACATCCCCAACGGCGGCTGGTGGCTGTTCCGCTGGTACGCGGGCATGACCGGGAACACCGTGAAGGTGACGCCGCCGCAGCCCAACACCATCGACACCCTCCAGGGGCTGGCCTCCCTCGACACCTCCCGCCGCCAGGCGCAGGTCCTGCTCGGCGGCTCCGCGGCTGACTCGGACGTGGTCGTGCGCAACGTCCCGAGGTCGGTGTTCGGCCGTACGGTCACCGCGACCGTCGCCGAGGCCGCCTGGTCCGGATACGAGGGGCAGCACGCGGCGCCGCGAGTCCTCGCGCGCACCAAGGTGAAGGTCGCGGACGACGGTTCGGTGACGGTCCCGCTGCGCGGCCTGCACAAGATGTCGGCCTACCGGGTCGTCCTCACCCCCGGCGGCTCCGGCACCCCGTCCGCCGCCTCCGTCCCGTGGTCGGCGTCGTACGAGGCCGAGGACGCGGCGATCACCGACGGCAAGGTCTACACGCAGGGCACGGTCCAGAACGCCAACGGCTACGCGGCCTCCGGCACCAAGGACGTCGGCTCGCTCAACCAGCCCGGCAGCAAGGTCGCCTTCTCGGTGACGGTCCCGAAGGACGGCACGTACGACCTGGCGATCCTGTACGGCAACCAGTCCGGCGGCCCCGCCACGCAGAAGCTGTCGGTCGACGGCGGCGCCCCGGTGACGGTCACCTACCCCTCAACGGAGAACTGGACGTACCGCGCCAAGAAGGACGTCAGTGTCCAGCTGAAGGCGGGCACGCACCAGCTGACCCTGTCGAAGGGCGACGCCGAGGTCACCCTGGACCGGATCGACCTGACCACGCGGACGGGCGCGCCCTCCGCCTCCTACGAGGCCACGCTGGCGGACATCAGCGGCAAGCCGTCCTACGACTACACCTCGTCGGCCGGGGTGGGCACGGGCGCTCTGGTCCTGCGCTCCGGTGACAAGGCGGTGTTCGACGTCTACGCCCCGCGCGACGGCTACTACACGGTGGTGCCGCGGACCTCGGCGGCCGTGAAGCTCTCGCTGCACGGGGAGACGGTCACGGCCGCGCCCGGCCGCCCGCTGCGGCTCTACCTGGTCGCGGGCAACAACCGGATCGCGATGACGTCGGGCCACTCCGCCGTCCGCTCCCTCGACGTCTCCGGCGACGGCTCGGCCGTCGGCACCCTCTTCTACGAGGGCGCCAGGGCCACGCTCGCCGGCGGCGCCAAGCTCGTCGACTCCCCGCACGCGTCCGCCGGCTCCTACATCGGCTGGCTCGGCAACAGCTCCTCCAGCACCGCCGAGTTCACGGTGGACGCGCCCCGGTCCGGCCGCTACCTGCTGGTCGTCCACTACGCGCACAACGACCGCCGGGACAACGGCCACGCCTACAACACGGACATCATGTCCCGTACGGCGGACATCACGGTCGGGACCGCGGACCCGGTGAAGGTCACCTTCAAGAACACCTGGAGCTGGGACGACTACTGGACCGTCGGTGTCCCGGTCGACCTGGCGAAGGGCGCGAACAAGGTGACGTTCGGCAACGCGAGCGCCTGGGCGCCGAACATCGACCGGATCGAGCTGGGCCGGGTCGTGGGCTGAACGGCGCGGTATCGGGGGGCGGTTGCGGAGAATCGAACGTCCCCCTCCGCAACCGGGACGCCGTCACGCATCGTCTGTTGTCATGGCCGCCGCACGGCACGGCGGCCATGACCACGGCCCGACCCGGGCCACGACCACGGGGGAGTTCCATGCGTACGAAGCTCGGCTCGGTCCTGGCGGCGACGGTTCTGGCGACCGGCCTGGGCGTCGCGATGGCGCCCAGCGCCTCCGCCGCCGACAACTGCTGGGCGGACGGGGACGGCATCCGCTCCTGGTGCCGCAACGTGTCCGGAGCACCGGTGTACGGATACATCGGCAACAACCACATCTACCCCGACCCCACCAAGGTGGTCGGATACATGTACTCCAACCCCAGCTGGTTCTACTGCAAGCTGGACGGCCAGGCCTGGGTCGGCGGGCCGCACCCGACCCGCTGGCTGCTCACCGTGGCCGACAACGGGAAGCTCGGCTACATGAAGGACACCGCGATCTACAGCGAGACCGACCCCGTACGCAACTGCTGACCTCATGTCTGCGCGCGGCAGTGCCGCAGTCCGCCGTGGAGGCGGGCTGCGGGGCTGAGGCCCCTTAAAGAGGCGTCGCGGCGTGCAGGATGAGCACCATCGTGACGGCGGAGTTCGCGGAGGACATCGCCGACACGGCCGTTCCCGCGGCCGCGCCCCACGCCGCCAGTCCGACCGAGGTGGACACCGGGGGCCAGTTGCGTACGGCGGGTGGCGGGCCGAGCAGGGCCGCCACCCGGCGCGGCACCGGGCCCGGAGCGGCGAGTCCCGCGAGCGTGGGCGCCGGGGTGCCCCGGGAGACGAGGGCGGCCGTGCCGATGGCACGCGCCACCGTGCGGCGGCTGCCGACCGCCCGGGCCGCCTCCTCGTCCGCCCACCGCTCGGCCGTGTACGCCACGGCCGTGCGCAGCGGCCTCAGGAACGGGTTGGCCCGGGCCGCGAGCTGCACGGTGAGCAGGAAACGGTCGTGCCGGGCGGCGAGGTGCGCCCGCTCATGGGCGAACAGGGCCCGGCGCTCGGCCGGCCGGAGCCGGTCCAGCAGAGCCGTGGTCACCACGACACGCCCCCCGCGCCGACCACGGACACGGCGCCCGGCGCGGCCATGCGGCTCACCATCGCCCGGACGACCGCCACGCCGAGCACCGCCATGCAACTCACCATCACCCCGGCGACCGCCACGCCGAGCACCGCCACCCAGAACACCACCACCCTGGCGACCGCCTCGCAGCGCACCACCACCCCGGCGACCACCGGGCAGCGCATACGCGTAGGGAACACCGTCCGGCAGTACGGCCACCTCCGTGTCCGGCAGCCCGGACAGCGCGCGGTGGGCCTGGCGGCGCACCCGGGCGTGCCGCCACAGCGAGCGGGCGCAGGCGACGACCACCGCGCACAGCGCGGGGATCGCGGCCTTGCCGACGACCTCATCGAACGGCACCGCCGCCCGCACCTCGGGGTCCGACCAGCCGTCGGGCAGCGGGTTGCCGGGCAGTTGGGCGGTGCCGACCACCATGACCAGCCCCAGGCACACCGTGCTGCACAGCGCCAGCACCGCGGCCATCGCGGTCAGCAACCGGGTCGCGGTGCGCGGATGCAGATGCTGTTCGGCCAGACGCGCGACCGGCCATGCCGTGAGCGGGAGAACCAGTGGCAGAAAGACGAAGACCCCCATGAGGCTTCAGTCTTCCCCCTCGCCATGGGCCTGATCCAGCAGGTCACGCAGCAGCCGCTCGTCGTCCGGGCCGAGGCCGGTGAGGAAGCTGGCCAGCACGGCCTCACGGTCGCTCTCGGCGTCCAGCACCTTGCGCATCTTCCGGGCGGCCAGGCCCGCCTCGTCCGCGGCGGGCGTCCACGCGAAGGACCGGCCCACCCGCTCCCGGGTGACCGCGCCCTTGCCCAGCAGCCGGGTCAGGATCGTGATGACCGTCGTGTACGCGAGGTCACCGCCGAGGCGTTCCTGCACCCAGCCGGCCGTCACCGGACCGTCCGCCTCCCGCAGTGCCGACAGCACCAGCGCCTCCAGCTCGCCCTGCCCCCGCCGGGGGCGCTGCCGGGGTTCCGTCACCGCCCTGTCTCCCTTCGCCGCCCTGCCTTGCCCTGCGGACATCGTATAGATCCGCGGGGCCGACTCCACTCTACTTCTACAGTGCTGTAGATTTTACTCCGTTCGGTACCGACGTCCGACACAGCAACCGACAAGGAGACCCTGTGGCCGATCCGCCCCGCCTTCACCCCGAGGACCGCGCGGACTTCGAAGCGGTACTGGATCTGGCGCTGAGCACCGCGGACATCCACGGCGCCGTGCGCGCCGACCCGACCGGCCGGACGGCCGCGCACCTGCGTGCCCACGCGCTCGCCCACGCCGACGACATCACGGCGGCGGCCGGCGAGCCCTACCGCGCCTACCTCGCCGCACGGGCCGCCGCCTGGCAGGACGCGCGGCGCCCGCTCGCCACCGGCACTCTGCTGCCCGCCCTCGCGGTGCTCACGCCGCTCGTGGCGGCGACATCCGCCGGGGCTCTGCTCCTGCTCGGCAGCCTGCTCCAAGTCGCCGACGCACCGGGCCCGTTGCCCGGGTCGCTCGTCGCGGCCGGCTGGACGCTGGCGCTCGTGGCGGCCGTGACCGGCCTCCTCGGCCTGGCCGCGCTGCTGCGCTCGGCCCTGGGCGGGCGGGCCGACCGCGTGGAGCACGCCCGGCTCGCCTGGCGGCAGGCCCTGCTCGACCACGGCATCCTGCCCCATCTGCTCCGGCATCCGGCGGTCGCGCATGCCGAGGCGGGGATTACACCGTGCTCCCGGCCCGATACGCTCGCGCCGTGCCCGGCTCGGGCGAGAAAGGACAGGACACCATGTTCGGACTGAGCGAGCTCGCGATCATCCTCATCGTCGTCATAGCCGTGATCGGGGCCAGGAAGCTGCCCGAACTGGCCCGGTCGGCAGGCAAGTCGGCCCGCATCCTCAAGGCCGAGGCACGCGCCGCGAAGGACGAGGAGACCGGGGCGGGAGCCGCGCCGCGGGTGGTCCAGGGCGAGATCGTCCCGCCGGGCACCGGCACGCCCCCGCCCGGCGCGCGGGCGGCGGACGCCCCGGACCCCCGCTGATCCGCTCCCCTGCCTACAGCGTGCGCTCCAGGCGGTCGGCCACGAGCTTGACGAAGCGTGCGGGGTCCTTGGGCTGGCCGCCCTCGGCGAGCACCGCCAGCGTGTGGAGCAGCTCGGCGGACTCGACGAGGCCCGAGCGGTCCTCGCGCTCCTTGTACGCCTGGTTCAGGTTCTTCACCAGCGGGTGGTCGGGGTTGAGTTCGAGGATCCGCTTGGTGCGCGGCACCTCCTGGCCCATCGCCCGGTACATGTTCTCCAGGGCCGGGGTCAGGTCCTGCGCGTCCGAGACGACGCAGGCCGGGGAGACGGTGAGCCGTGACGACAGACGCACGTCCTTGATGTCCTCGTCCAGCTGCTCCCGCATCCAGCCGAACAGTCCGGCGTAGTCCTCGGCCTGCTTCTCCCGCTCGCCCTCGGCCTTCTCGCCGCCCTCGGCGTCGAGGTCGATCTCGCCCTTGGCGACGGAACGCAGCTTCTTGCCCTCGTACTCGCCGACGGCGTCGACCCAGACCTCGTCGACCGCGTCGGTGAGCAGCAGGACCTCGATGCCCTTGTCCCGGAACGCCTCCATGTGCGGGGAGTTCTCGATGCTCTGCCGGGACTCGCCGGTGATGTAGTAGATGTCGTCCTGGCCGTCCTTCATCCGCTCCACGTACTGCGCGAGCGTGGTCGGCTCGTCCTCGGCGTGCGTGGTGGCGAACGACGCGACGGCGAGGATGGCGTCCCGGTTCTCGGAGTCGGTGACCAGGCCCTCCTTCAGGACGGTGCCGAACTCGCGCCAGAACGTCGCGTAGCGGTCGGCGTCCTTGGTCTTGATCTCCTTGATCGTGGACAGGACCTTCTTCGTCAGCCGGCGCTGCATCATCCGGATGTGCCGGTCCTGCTGGAGGATCTCGCGGGAGACGTTGAGCGAGAGGTCCTGCGCGTCGACGACGCCCTTGACGAAGCGGAGGTAGGGCGGCAGCAGCGCCTCGCAGTCGTCCATGATGAAGACGCGCTTCACATACAGCTGGACGCCGCGCTGGAAGTCCCGCGTGAACAGGTCGTGCGGGGCGTGCGAGGGGACGAAGAGCAGGGCCTGGTACTCGAAGGTGCCCTCGGCCTGGAGCCGGATCGTCTCCAGCGGCTCGCGCCAGTCGTGGCTGATGTGCTTGTACAGCTCGTGGTACTCGTCGTCGGACACCTCGTCGCGCGACCGCGCCCACAGGGCCTTCATCGAGTTCAGCGTCTCGGGCTCGGGCGCGTCCTCGCCGTCGCCCTTCTCCGGGACCATCCGGATCGGCCAGGTGATGAAGTCCGAGTACCGCTTGACGATCTGCTTGATCGTCCACGGCGAGGTGTAGTCGTGGAGCTGGTTCTCCGGGTCGGCGGGCTTGAGGTGGAGCGTGACGGAGGTGCCCTGCGGCGCGTCGTCGACCTTCTCCAGCGTGTACGTGGACTCGCCGCGGGACGTCCAGCGGGTCCCCTGGCTCTCGCCGGCGCGCCGGGTCACCAGCGTCACCTCGTCCGCCACCATGAAGCCGGAGTAGAAGCCGACGCCGAACTGGCCGATGAGCCCCTCGGCATTGGCCGCGTCCTGGGCCTCCCGCAGCTCCTTCAGGAAGGTGGCCGTACCCGAGTTGGCGATGGTGCCGATGAGCCGTCCGACCTCGTCGTACGACATGCCGATGCCGTTGTCCCGCACGGTGAGGGTCCGGGCGTCCTTGTCGACGTCGATCTCGATGTGCAGGTCGGACACGTCGGCGTCGAGCGAGTCGTCCCGCAGCTTCTCCAGGCGCAGCTTGTCCAGCGCGTCGGAGGCGTTGGAGACTAGCTCCCGCAGGAAGACATCCTTGTTCGAGTAGACCGAGTGGATCATCAGCTGGAGCAGCTGACGCGCCTCTACCTGGAACTCAAACGTTTCGGTCGTCATGGTTCGCGAATACCTCACAGGTCCCACAGTCGCCTGAACTGGTGCAGTCACTTTAAGACACCATGTCAGGCCGGGGACCCGGAATCAGACGAGGTGGGCGAACACGACCAGGTTCTCGGTGTAGTCCCGGGCCTGACGGTCGTAGGCACCCGCGCATGTGATGAGCCGGACCTGCGCGTCGGGGGTGTCGCCGTACACGCGCTCGCTGGGGAAGTCGTCCTTGTCGAAGGACTTGGCGTCGTCGACCACGAAGGTCGCCCTGCGGCCGTCGGCTCGCGTCACGTGGAACCGGTCGCCCTTCTTCAGCTGGCTGAGCCCCGCGAACACGGCCGGGGACGTCGCGGTGTCCACGTGCCCGGCGATGATCGCCGTTCCGGCCTCGCCGGGCGAGACGCCCTTGGCGTGCCAGCCGACGAGGTTGGTGTCGTCGGCCGGAGGTGGTTCGAGCTGACCCGAACGGCCGATGGCGAGGTCGGTGAAGGGCGCGTTCACCGAGATCTTGGGGATGTACAGGCGGACCGGCCGGGACCGCGGCAGACGGGGGCCGGTTCCGGACGCGGTGGTCCGGTGCGGCGCCGCGGACGAGGGCGCCGCGGCGGGGGTGGCGGGCGCGGCCGTCGGGACGGCCGGCGGGGCGTGTGGCGGGCCGCCCGCGTCGGACGACGACTCACCACGGCCGGCGACCAGACTCACGGTCAGGACCAGGGCGGCGAGCCCCCAGAAGACCGACACGACGGTGCGGAATCGCCGCTTCGACGGCGCGGGGCCGGGCTCGGCAGGAGACGGGGGGCTGGGGCTGGCTGCCATCGGAGACCACCTCATTCGGGCACGGCAGCGGAACGGACACGGCAGCGGACACGGCATGCGGGAGGACGAGCCGGGCCGCCGCGACGCGAGGAACACGTGCGGCGGCCGCGGCAGCTATGCGGTCAGGCCTCGGTCATGCCGCACTCTGTGAGGCCTTCTGGCGCCGCAGGGCGTACAGGCCGGTGCCGGCCACCGCCAGCACCGCGAGACCGCCGGCCGTCACGCCCGGCGAGGAGGCCAGGCCGCCGCCACCGGTGTGCATCCCGCCGCGCGGCTTGTTGTGCTTGTCGCCGTGCCAGGAGCCCTTCTCGTGGTCGTCGTGCTTGCCGTGCTCGTCGTCCTTGTCGCCCCAGGAGTCGTCGCCGTGCTCGCCGTCCTTGTAGGTGTCCGGGTCGTGCTTGGGGTTGTCCCAGTCGTCACTGGCGTTCACCACGGCCAGCGCTCCGCCACCCGTGTGCATCCCGCCGCGGGGCTTGTGGTGCTTGTCGCCGTGCCGGGAGTCCTTCTCGTGGTCGTCGTGCTTGCCCTGCTCGTCGTGCTTGCCGTACTTGCCGTGCTCGTCGTGCTTGCCCTGCTCGTCGTCCTTGCCGTGCTCGTCGTGCTTGCCGTGCTCGTCGTCCTTGTGGGCATCCTGGTCGTGCTTGGCGCTGTCCGAGTCGTCACTGGCGTTCATCAGGGCCAGCGCTCCGCCACCCGTGTGTACTCCGCCGCGCGGCTTGTGGTGCTTGTCGCCGTGCCGGGAGTCCTTCTCGTGGTCGTCGTGCTTGCCGTGGTCGTCGTGCTTGCCGTGCTCGTCGTGCTTGCCCTGCTCGTCGTGCTTGCCCTGCTCGTCGTGCTTGCCGTGCTCGTCGTCCTTGTGGGCGTCCTGGTCGTGCTTGGCGCTGTCCCAGTCGTCATCGGCGGTCACCGCGGTCAGCGCTCCGCCACCCGTGTGTACTCCGCCGCGCGGCTTGTGGTGGTTGTTGTCCTTGTCGTGCTCCTTGCTGTAGGAAGTGGTGTCGTGGTCCCGGTCACCCATCGTCACGGCGTAGGCGGTGGGTGCGGTGATCGCGAGGGCGGCCGTGGCCGTGGCCGTCGCGAGCAGCATGCGGGCAGAGCGCATCGGTGAGTCCTTCCGTCGCGGGCCGGGCGCTGACGCCTCGCCAGCTCACGGACCCGGCCTCGACGTGAACCACCGTCAGTCATGCCGGTCCGTCCCACCACCCAGGACGTTCACACGGGTTACGACCCCACCCTGACGGCGGTATTCCCCCCGGCCGGTCCGGCCGGAAAGACCGCAACCTCCCGCCCGTCCCGCCTGTCTCCTACGGCGACACGGGGGCGGGGTCCGCTCTCCCCCGGACCGGCTTCGGGAGGCGTTCATGGCCATGGTCGGCCTGTTCTGGATCGGCGAGGACTCGGTGTACGTGGGGGCCGAGCCCGAGGGGGCGGCCCCCGGGGTGCGGCTGTCCGAGCATGGCGTCGAGACGCTGGGGGCCGGCCGGGGCAGGTTCTGGACCTGGGACGAGGTGGTCAGGATCGAGACGCGCGACGTGCCCGTGCGGTCCGGGGTGCGGAGGCTCGCGTCCATGGCCTTCGACGCCGCGCTCGTCGTGGTCACGGGTGACGGCCAGCTGCCACCCGCCTTCTCCGTGGAGGTGGCGACGGCCGAGGAGACCGTCCAGGTGGATGTGCACGCGGCCGTCGCCGGAGGGATCTACCTGCCCCCCGAGTACGAGCTCTCCGTCGCCCTCCTCCGGCGGCTCGCCGACGGCGGCACCGACATCGGCGACCTCCTCGCCTGGGGCCGTGACCACGCGGCCGAGGGCACGCCGCCGCGCGAGGAACGCGAGGCGCTGCTGCGGAAGTGGGCCGGGGCGTAGGTCCCGGCTGCCGCACGGGTCACCCTCGCCTCTGCCGCTGACGGCCCAGGCGGCTCGGGTCCGGGTCGACCAGCTGGGCCGCCATGCCGACGAGGACCAGGCCGGCAGCGATGAGCAGCCCTTGTGCCAGGGCGATGCCGGAGCCCAGGACGGCCACGCCGAGGGCCAGCGCCCACCAGGCTCCGGTTCGCCGGTACTCCCGGGGCCGGGCCGGGCGGCCTGATCTCATGGCCCGGGTGAACCTGGGGTCCTCCCGCTCGAGTCGTGCTTCGAGGTCGACGAGACGTTGGTCTTCGGACTGGGGCACGGCTTCTCCTTCCCGGAACCCGACAGCGCTTCGAGGCAGGGCACGGCCGAGGCCATGGCAAGTCCTGGGGTGTCGGCCTCGTGGCGATACGGAGGGAGACAGCCCGCCGACGCGCGGCGCGGCCGGTCTCACCAGGGCTTCAGCTTCTCCCTCCTCCAGCGGCGTCCGCCATCAGGCCCAATCCTCATCCTTCCCGGTGGCCGCCCCCCACGAACGCCCTGCCGTAAGGCGGATGTTCGGCCGAGGATGGGTGGTGGCACGGATGGCGGCGCGGCCGGACGGCGCACACGCTGGATCACGACGGTGTCGAGGAGGCGGTACGCGGCGCCCTTGTTCCGGCGGATCTTCCGGCTGAACGCCCTCGTGCTCGTCACGGCCGACGCCCTGTTGCTGCGGCCGGGGCGACATCCGGCGGTCGGTGGCCAGGATGAGGCCGACGAGCGGCTCCAGGCCGCCCGGGAGCTGTCCCGGACCTGCCCCGAGACGCGGATTCTCGTCCTGACCGACCGCGAGGAGGACGTCCTCAAGCTCGTCGCCGGGGGCCACACCTCGCAGCGGACCGCCGAGTTGCCGGCATCAGCCCCAAGACGGTGGGGCGCCACCGCGCCAATCCGCTCCAGAAGCTCGGCATGTAGGAGACCGTCTGGAACTGACCCGCTACGCCATCCGCGTGGGGCTGATCGAGCGCTGAGCCGGGAGTGCGCTAGCGCTCGGCCTCGGCGGGCAGCTCGGCGGAGGCGGACGAGGGTGTGCTGTCGTCCCGGAGGCGGGGCTCGGTGTCGTACG
>NZ_DF968204.1:0-31625 GCF_001270025.1 Streptomyces azureus
GCCGCTTGAGGTAGTCGAACACACTGGCCGCGACCTTCCGCACCGGCCGCCCCGCCCGCTCGATCTCGCAGCGTCCGCTGCCGACGTCGTACCGCACGAATTCGGCCAGCGGCCCGCTGTCGTCCCCGAAGAACGAGAACCGCGACCGCCCCGGCTCCACCAGCGAACTGTCCAGCCAGAACGCCCGCGAAGACCCGGCGTACATCCGCGCGAACGCCGCCTCGGCATCCACCGCACCACCGATCCGCCGACTGTGCAGCCGGTACCCGACGCGCTGGGGGCGACGGGGGCGGGGGATGGCGGCGGTGGGCGGGCCGCCCGCGTCGGACGGAGTGCGGGTGACGGCCGGACCGGCCTCGGCGCGCGCCTTGCCCCTTGCCGTCGGGACGGCCGCGGCGGGCGTCCCGGTGTCGGCGGGCGGATCCGACGCACCGGATGGACCTGCACCGGAGGAGGGCACGGTTCCGCTGGATGGCACGGGCCGGGTGGGCGTCCCGGTGTCGCCGGATGGATCGGCTGGGCCGGACCAACCCGGCCTGGCGGACGGACCGGCCCCGGCGGATGGACCGGCGTCAGCGGACGGACCGGCCGCCCCGGACGGACCAGCCCCGGTACGTGTACCAGCCCCGGTACGTGTACCAGCCCCGGTACGTGTACCAGCCCCGGTAGGTGTACCGGCCCCGCCGGACCAGGCCGCCCCGCCCGACGGGATCACCGCTCCCCAGAGCGTGGCCGCAGGCCGACGGCCCGCCGCCGACGACCGAGAGACCCCCGCCTCGCACTCCGGTACCACCACGCGGCGCCGGGCCGATGACTCGTGCGACGGCACTGCCGTGTTCTTCGTGCGCAGCTTGCCGGCCCGCTCCGCGGTCAGGTTGCGGAAGTTCACGAGCATGCGATGGCCGAACTCCGTGAGAACGGACTCCGGATGGAACTGCAC
The DNA here is from genome assembly GCF_001270025.1 of Streptomyces azureus. Lineage (NCBI taxonomy): Bacteria > Bacillati > Actinomycetota > Actinomycetes > Kitasatosporales > Streptomycetaceae > Streptomyces > Streptomyces azureus. Next base: position 941 of record NZ_DF968204.1, read on the forward strand.
GCCCCACAGCGGCCGGGTGCGGTGCCGCAGACCCATGAGGACGCCGTCCTCCGCCCAGGCCGTGGCCTCCAGCATCTCCGGCAGCGGCTCGCGGACGGACAGCGAGTGGTAGCGGACGGCGGAGAAGTTCTGCGGCAGGCCCTGGAACAGGTCGCGTTCGTCATGCCGGATCGTGGACAGGTGCCCGTGCCGCGGCTGCGGAGCGGGCCCCACCACTCCGCGCTCCCCGAGCGCGATGCCCTGATGGCCGAGACACACGCCTAGCACGGGAACCGGGGAGGTCGCGACCAGCCTGGCCGCGATGCCGAAGTCACGCGCGTCCGCCGGGTGCCCGGGACCCGGGGACACCACCAGGTTGTCGAACTCCCGGAGATCCGGAACCCCGTCGACGGCGGCGTCGTTGCGGACGACCACCGGCTCCTCGCCGTTGACCTCGGCGATCAGCTGGAACAGGTTGTACGTGTACGAGTCGTAATTGTCGATGAGCAGGGTCTTCACCGCCCACCTCCCTCTGTTCGTTCGCGGGCCTACGTGGCCCGGCGTATGTGCCGTCCGCGGAGCGCCTGGAGCGACGGGTACAGCCATTTCCTGAAGAAGCGCTGGAGCCGCGGCATGAGAATCCAGGTGACAAGGGCCGTCACGCACAGACACAACAACAGCGTGCGGATCAGTGCATTGAGGTCACCGAGATCGGGAAGCACCGTCAGATTGAACAGGAGCACCGGCGGAAAAACCGCGCTCATATTCACGAACCACAGTTTCCATTTCGACGGCGGAGCCGGTGGCGCGGGTGTCAGCGTCTGCACCTCGAACCAGGCGCGGACACCCCGCACCCGCCTGCGCACCACCTCTTGGGCGAGCCCCTCCAGCCGGGCGTCCCACTGTGCCCGGGAGGGTGATTTCTCCCAGGCCAGGGCCGCACCCTCGCTGGCGAAGCGATAGACGACATGCCACTCCGCCCCTCCGTCGACAAGTACCCCACCCCTCCAGAAACCCCGGTTGCCGCGCGGTCGCGCCCAGCATGGCCCACCCCCAGGAGTGGAAGTCGGCCGTCCGGCCCGGCATCACGCGATAGGCCACGGTGACCGTGACGGGATTACTGGGCACGCCGTCCCATACGGAAAGCGGTTCACGCGCGTTCAGGATTCAACAAATAATTTTCCGCATCCGGAACGTGAAGCTTTTGAGCAGATGGGAATCGCCCCCTATCACCTGGCGTGCCCCCTCCGGCGAGCTGGCGTGACCCCTCCGACCAGCCGGGCGCAATCCCCGCGATCACCTGGGCGTAAGCGCGCTCTCCGCCCGCTCCACCGGCGCCTCCCCGAACCGCGACAGCGCCAGCGCCCCGGCCACCGCCACCGCGAACCCGAGCAGCGCCGGCCACTCCAGCCCCGGCCGCGTACGGTCCCCGAGCCACACCACGCCGATCAGCGCGGGCGCGACGGTCTCACCGAGCACCAGTCCCGCGGTCGCCGTGGTCACCGACCCGCGCTGGAGGGCGGAGGTCAGCAACAGGAACGCGGCCCCGCCGCCGAGCAGCAGCGCGTACGCCGCCGGGTTCGTGAAGAGCACGGCGGGCGTCAGACCGTCGATGAGCCGCACCGCCACCTCCACCACCCCGAACCCGAGCCCGGCACCCAGCCCGAGCGCGAGCGCCCGCCCCCGCTCCGGCAGTCGCCCTCCCACCCCGCCGAGCAGCAGCACCCCGACCGCCGCGGCGAGCATCGCCCACCTCAGCCAGACCGGCCCGACCTCCTCACCCTCCGCCCCGGACGCCAGCCCCAGCAGCGCGAGCCCGGCGCACACCACCCCCACCGCCGCCCACTCCATGCGGCTCAGCCGCACCCTGAGCAGCCGCGCCGCGACCACGGCCGTCACCGCGAGGCTCGCGGCCAGCGCCGCCCCCACGGTGTAGATCGGCACCGACCGCAGCGCGGCGATCTGGAGCAGGAAGCCGAACCCGTCCATCCCGAGCCCGACCAGATACCGCCACTGCCGCAGCGCCCGCCACAACAGCGCCACGTCCCCGCCCGGGCCGGTCGCCACCGCCCGCGCGGCCATCGCCTGCAACACCGTCGCCGTACCGAAGCAGACCGCCGCACCAAGGGCGCACACCATTCCAAAAATCACAAAATGACAGTAGAGGAGGGGGTGTGAGCCGGGGGGTCATGCGCGCTCGCTCACACCGGTCTCTAGGCTGACCGCTCGGCAGTACCTATCAGGGACACGCAGTGCACGACGGGGACACGGGGAGACACGGACATGGCTGAAACACGGCGGCGACTGCGCTCGAGCACGGTGGTGTTGGGCGGCATGGGTGTCCTCGCGGCGGCCCTGTCCGCGTGCGGCTCCGACCCGGACCGCCGCTGCGTGGACCGGGACAGCCACGACTACATCAACGGCTACAAGATCGTCGCCGACAAGAACTGCAAGTCCGGCTCCTCGTCCTCCTACGGCAAGGGCCGCAAGACGACCGGCAAGACCAAGAGCACGAACGCCGACTGGTACTACGACGCCGACGTCAGCGGCGGCTACGCCGACAACGGCACCTTCAGCCGCAGCGAGGCCGTCGACCGGGGCGGCTTCGGCTGCTCGGGCTCCGGCAGCAGCGGCGGCTGACGGACCGTACGCACATGGAACGCCGCACCCTCACCCCCCGCCCCGGCTGGCAGCAGACCGTCGAGGAACAGGGCCTGATCTACCCCCTGACCCGCTACCCCGACGGCTCCCTGCGCCCCTACTGGGACGAAAGCGCCTACTACGTCTTCACCCTTGCGGAGATCGAGGCCCTGGAAGAGGTCGTCGAGGAACTCCACCGCATGTGCCTCACGGCGGCCGGCCACATCGTCACCGAGGACCGTTTCGCGGACCTGGGCATCACCGACCCCCGCGTGGCCCAGGCGGTCGCCGAGTCCTGGCACCGCCGCGCCGAACTCCCCTCCCTCTACGGCCGTTTCGACCTCCGCTACGACGGCACCGGCCCGGCCAAACTCCTGGAGTACAACGCCGACACCCCCACCTCACTGGTGGAGGCCGCGTCCCCCCAGTGGTTCTGGATGGAGGACCGCTTCCCCGGCGCCGACCAGTGGAACTCCCTCCACGAGCGCCTGATCGACGCCTGGCGGAAACAGGCCGCCCTCCTCCTGCCGGGCAGCCCGCTGTACTTCGCGTACTCCTCCGCCGACGAACTCGGCGAGGACCTCATGACGGTCGCCTACCTGAAGGAGACAGCCGAGCAGGCGGGGATGGAAACCGACTGGATCTCCATGGAGGAGATCGGCTGGGACCGCCTCTCCGGCCGCTTCGTCGACAACCGCCTCCGCTTCATCCGCAGCATCTTCAAGCTCTACCCCTGGGAGTGGCTCACCACCGACCGCTTCGCCGACCACGTCCTGGAGACGCTGGACAACGGCGGCGGCACCGGCTCCACCCTCTGGATCGAGCCGGCCTGGAAAATGCTCCTCAGCAACAAGGCGCTCCTGGCCATCCTCTGGGAGCTGTACCCCGACCACCCCAACCTCCTCCCGGCCTACCTGGACGGCCCCCGGGACCTGCCGGGCTGGGTCGCCAAGCCCCTCCTCGGCCGAGAGGGCGCGGGCGTCACGATCCAGGAACCCGGATCCCCCCGGGCCCGCCGGGACGAACCCTGCTGCTACCAGGAACTGGCCCCCCTGCCCGACTTCGACGGCAACCACGTGGTCCTGGGCGCATGGGTGGTGGAGGACGATTCGGCGGGCCTGGGCATCCGAGAATCCTCGGGCCTGATCACGGACGAGTACGCCCGCTTCCTACCGCACGTGATTCTCTGAAAGGGGCCGGGGGAGGGACGCCCCTCCGAGGGGCGCGGAGAACTGCGCGACCAGCCACAGGCAACCCGCACCCGGCAGCGATGCCCAACCCGGCAGATGCTCCCCCGCCCCCTCACCCGGTAGGCTGATCACCGGGCCGTGACTGGCGTGCTGGGATGGGACCGACCATCGGGAAGCGGCCCCCGGACCTGGTTGAACCCCGGGGACCGGAACCGTGCCGTGCGCCTGGGCCGTACCGTGAACGCTGAACGCAACGTCCGGAGGTCCATTCATGCCAGCCGAGCCCCTCTCCACCGCTTCCACCGCCTACCGCGCCGCCCTCGACGTCATCCGCGCCGTAGAGCCGCGCGTAGCCGACGCCATCGGCCAGGAGGTCGCCGACCAGCGCGAGATGCTCAAGCTGATCGCCTCCGAGAACTACGCCTCCCCGGCCACGTTGCTGGCGATGGGCAACTGGTTCAGCGACAAGTACGCCGAGGGCACCATCGGCCGCCGCTTCTACGCGGGCTGCCGCAACGTGGACACCGTCGAGTCCCTCGCCGCCGAGCACGCCAAGGAACTCTTCGGCGCCCGCCACGCCTACGTCCAGCCGCACTCCGGCATCGACGCCAACCTGGTCGCCTTCTGGTCGGTCCTCGCCCAGCGCGTCGAGGTCCCGGCCCTGGAGAAGGCCGGCGCCCGCCAGGTCAACGACCTCTCCGAGGCCGACTGGGCGGAGCTGCGCCGCGCCTTCGGCAACCAGCGCATGCTCGGCATGTCCCTCGACGCCGGCGGCCACCTCACCCACGGCTTCCGCCCGAACATCTCCGGCAAGATGTTCGACCAGCGCTCCTACGGCACGGACCCGGCCACCGGCCTCATCGACTACGAGGCCCTGCGCACCTCCGCCCGCGAGTTCAAGCCGCTGATCATCGTCGCGGGCTACTCGGCCTACCCCCGCCTGGTGAACTTCCGGATCATGCGCGAGATCGCCGACGAGGTCGGCGCCACGCTCATGGTGGACATGGCGCACTTCGCCGGCCTGGTCGCGGGCAAGGTCCTGACCGGCGACTTCGACCCGGTCCCGCACGCCCAGATCGTGACGACGACCACCCACAAGTCGCTGCGCGGCCCCCGCGGCGGCATGGTCCTGTGCGACGACTCGCTCAAGGACCAGGTCGACCGCGGCTGCCCGATGGTCCTCGGCGGCCCGCTTCCGCACGTCATGGCCGCCAAGGCCGTCGCCCTCGCGGAGGCCCGCCAGGAGTCCTTCCGCGACTACGCCCAGCGCATCGTCGACAACTCCCGCGCCCTCGCCGAGGGCCTGATGCGCCGCGGCGCGACCCTCGTGACCGGCGGCACGGACAACCACCTGAACCTGATCGACGTCGCCTCCTCCTACGGCCTCACCGGCCGTCAGGCCGAGGCCGCGCTGCTCGAGTCGGGCATCGTCACCAACCGCAACGCGATCCCCGCCGACCCGAACGGCGCCTGGTACACCTCCGGCATCCGCATCGGCACCCCGGCCCTGACCACCCGCGGCCTGGGCACGGCGGAGATGGACGAGGTCGCGGCCCTGATCGACCGCGTCCTCACCACGACGGAGCCGGGCACCACCAAGTCGGGCGCCCCCTCCAAGGCGGCCCACGTCCTCGACGCGAAGGTCGCCGACGAGATCAGCCACCGCGCAACGGACCTGGTGGCGGGCTTCCCGCTCTACCCCGAGATCGACCTCGGCTGAGATCCGCAGGGCTCACCGCGAGCGAGACCTCGGCGCGCTCACCGGCGTCAGGGCTCCCAGGTCGATCAGCTCATGCAGTGGCTCCTCACGTGGCGGCGGTCCGGCTTCGCGCCGGGCCGCCGCGCGGCGTATCACATGACTGCCGCCGAGCCCCAGAAGCAGGCCCCCGGCAGCCCACCAGACACCGCCCTCCACCGGGCCGGACCCACCGCGGCGGACCGGTCACCGGTAGTCCCGTCGGGCAGGGGGAGGACGTCGGCGACCCGTTTCACCGGCTCACCGAGCAGCCCCGCTCTGCAGGGCCATCGCCGCCGTCAGCGCTCCCGCGCCTGCGATCAGTCCACGAACCCTGCACCACCATTGACGCATCCGAGCCCCCAGCCAGCCGATCTGCGCGGCCCCGAGAGCCGCCCGTCACTTCTGGTACACCGCCCGGCCCGTCGGGGTTCCCACCCCGCGGGCTATCTCGGGGACTCGCCGCGCGGAGCCGTGGCCGACCTCGCGATCTCCACCGCCCGCGCCTTCGACGCGACGCCCTCCAGTCGCAGCGTGACGACGCCGTCAACGCCCGGGGAGGTCCACAGCAGGGTCGGCCCGGCCGTCCGCTCCTCACGCGTGTAGCGGTCACCGTCCGCCTCGACCAGCCAGAAGTTCAGCAGATGCGGCCGCGGGAACCACAGGGCCCAGTCCGTCACATCGCCGTTCCCGGGCTCGCCCCGCAGCGCCACCCACCCCGGCTGCTCGCGCACGCGCTTGACGAAGCTGGTGTCCAGACGCGCCCGGTACTCGTCCAGCCGTATGGTGCGCCCCTGCTCACTCCAGCACAGGCTCATCAGGACCCGCCCATGCGGCTGGCTGCTCACAGTCACCGCGTCCGGCGTCCCGAGACCCTTTGGCACCACTGGCGCGAACCCTGCCCGCTGCTCGGCCTGCGCGAGGGAGACCGGCTGTCCGCAGCCGGGCACCTCGGCGCTGTGAGTGGGCACCGCCGACGGGTCGTACCTCACCTCGACCCCGCCGAAGTCGAACCAGTCGGCCACCGCGGCCCGCACGGGGGGCGTGAGCACGAGCACCGTCAGCAGCCCGCACAGCGCCGCGGTCAGCGACCGCCACCGCGCGTGCGCCCAGCGCCGGACCGACCGCAGCCGCTCCCGGACCCCGGGCGGTTCGGCCACCGGCACCGGCGTCTGCTCGGCCAGTATCTGCGCCAGCACCCGCTCCGCCATCGACTCCGGACCGGCGCCGCCCGGCGCGTCGAGCGACCTCCCCAGCGCCCGCAGCTCCTCCCGCAGCCGGGCGGCTTCCGCGCGTCGGCGCGGCGCCCTGTCAGCGTCGTAGCGCCCGGCGTCGCCGTCGGGCACACCCCGTCCGTCACTCATGCTCCTCACCCCCCTCCCGAGGCTGGAAGTCCGGCAGCAACCTGGCCAGCTTGCGCAGGGCACGGTTCAGGCGCGACTTCACCGTCCCGCGCGGCCAGCCAAGGGCCTGGGCCGTCTCCGGCTCGTCCATCTCCAGCAGGTACCGGTAGGTGACGACCAGTCGGTGCTCCTCGCTCAGTTTCTCCAGGGCGGCCAGTAACGCCGCGCGGCGCTCCGCCTCCAGTGTCGCGACCGCGGGGTCCGCCGACTCCGGTATGAGCGGCTCGGCCTTCACCAGCGCCGCCTCCCGGTCGGCGAGCGTGCGCTGGCGCGCGGCCCTGCGCACTGTGTTCCTCGTCTCATTGGCGACGATCGCCAGCAGCCACGGCTTGAACGCCATGCCGTCCCGGAACCTGCCCAGGGCGCAGTACGCCTTGACGAAGGCCTGCTGCACCACGTCCTCAGCGTCCGCTCCCGCCCCGAGCGCGGTGGCCGCCCTGAGCGCGATTGCCGTATGCGTCCGCACCAGCACCGCGTACGCCTCCGGCTCTCCGGCGCGTACGCGTGCGATCACCGCGGCCTCATCGGCGATGCGGCCCCCCTCCCGCGTTCTCACACTCTTGTTACACCGCCGGACAGGGATCGGTTCCCACCTGTTTCGGACCAGTTCCGGATCGCCCCACGGGACCTGAGAGAATGGTGAACATGGCCTCTGACCGACCTCGCGTGCTGTCCGGAATCCAGCCCACCGCCGGCTCGTTCCACCTCGGCAACTACCTCGGCGCCGTGCGCCAGTGGGTGGCCCTCCAGGAGACCCACGACGCGTTCTACATGGTCGTCGACCTGCACGCGATCACCATCCCGCAGGACCCGAAGGACCTGCGCGCCAACACCCGCCTGGCCGCCGCCCAGCTGCTGGCCGCGGGTCTGGACCCGGACCGCTGCACGCTCTTCGTCCAGAGCCACGTCCCCGAGCACGCGCAGCTCGCCTGGATCATGAACTGCCTCACCGGCTTCGGCGAGGCGAGCCGGATGACCCAGTTCAAGGACAAGGCCGCCAAGCAGGGCGCCGAGCGCGCCTCCGTCGGCCTGTTCACGTACCCGATCCTCCAGGTCGCGGACATCCTGCTCTACCAGGCGCACGAGGTCCCGGTCGGCGAGGACCAGCGCCAGCACGTCGAGCTCACCCGCGACCTCGCCGAGCGCTTCAACGGCCGCTTCGGCCAGACCTTCACCGTCCCGAAGCCGTACATCCTCAGGGAGACGGCGAAGATCTACGACCTTCAGGACCCGTCGATCAAGATGAGCAAGTCGGCGTCCACGCCGAAGGGCCTCATCAACCTCCTCGACGAGCCGAAGGCCACCGCGAAGAAGGTCAAGAGCGCGGTCACCGACACCGAGACGGTGATCCGCTACGACGTCGAGAACAAGCCGGGCATCAGCAACCTCCTCACGATCTACTCGACCCTCACCGGGGCGGGCATCGCGGAGCTGGAGGAGAAGTACGCCGGCAAGGGCTACGGCGCGCTCAAGACGGACCTCGCCGAGGTCATGGTCGAGTTCGTGACGCCGTTCCGGGAGCGCACGCAGCAGTACCTGGACGACCCGGAGACGCTCGACTCGGTCCTGGCCAAGGGCGCTGAGAAGGCACGCGCCGTCGCCGCGGAGACCCTCGCGCAGGCGTACGACAAGGTCGGCTTCCTGCCCGCCAAGCACTGAACCCGCTCCCGCGCACAGCCGTACCACCGAACAGCGCTGTACATCACTTCGGTTGCGCCTGCCTGTAACCGGGTCGTGGCCGTACAGTCGATAACCGGGTGGTCGTATCAGCGGCCACTCCGCTCGATCCGGCGGGACTCGCTCCGGCAGGACGGGTCTCACCAACTGAAACGACAGGAGACGACGTGGGGACCGTAACGATCGGTGTCTCGATCGCGGTCCCGGAGCCTCACGGCAGCCGGCTTCAGCAGCTGCGCGCGGGCTTCGGCGACGCCGCGGCTCACGGCATTCCCACGCACGTCACCCTGCTGCCGCCGACGGAGATCGACGAGTCAGCCCTGCCGGCCGTCGAGGCGCATCTCGCCGAGGTCGCCGCGACCGGCCGACCGTTCCCGATGCGGCTGTCCGGCACCGGCACGTTCCGGCCCCTGTCGCCGGTGGTGTTCGTGCGGATCGTCGCGGGTGCGGAGGACTGCACCCGGCTCCAGGAGCAGGTCCGCGACCCCGCCGGGCCGGTGGTACGCGAACTGCAGTTCCCGTACCACCCGCACGTCACGGTGGCGCACGGCATCGACGAGGCGGCGATGGACCGCGCCTTCGAGGAACTCGCCGACTACGAGGCCGAGTGGCCGTGCACCGGCTTCGCCCTCTACGAGCAGGGCGCCGACGGTGTCTGGCGCAAGCTCCGCGAGTTCCCCTTCGGCGGCTCGGTGGTCCCGCCCCAGGCCGGACATGTGGAGCGCGGCTCCGTCCCCACCTGGTGATCCGCTCGTAGGTCAGATCGGCAGTCGCCGGAACATCCCGCGCGGCATGTGCCGCAGCGCCGACATCACCACGCGCAGCGCGCCCGGCACCCACACCGTCTCCGAGCGGCGCCGCAGCCCCAGCTCGACGGCCGTCGCCACCGCCTCGGGCGTGGTCGCGAGGGGCGCCTCGGGCAGGCCGGCGGTCATCCGCGTCCGGACGAAGCCGGGGCGTACGATCATGACGTGCACGCCCGTGCCGTGCAGCGCGTCGCCCAGGCCCTGCGCGAAGGCGTCGAGGCCCGCCTTGCTGGAGCCGTAGATGAAGTTCGCGCGGCGGGCCCGCTCGCCCGCGACGGAGGACATGACGACCAGCGAGCCGTGCCCCTGGGACTGGAGCGCGCGGGCGCACACCAGGCCCGCCGAGACCGCGCCGGTGTAGTTGGTCTGCGCGACCCGCACCGCCGCCTGCGGCTCCCGCTCGTCGCGGGCCTGGTCGCCGAGGAGGCCGAAGGCGAGCAGCACCATGTCGATGTCTCCCTCGGCGAAGACCTTGCCGAGCACGGCCTCGTGGGAGGTGGGGTCGAGCGCGTCGAAGGCGACGGTGTGCACATCGGCCCCGAGCCCGCGCAACTGCCCGGCGGCTTCCTCCAGGGCGGGCGACGGGCGGCCGGCCAGCCAGACCGTGCGGGTGCGGCGGGCGATCAGCCGGCGGGCGGTGGCCAGCGCGATCTCCGACGTCCCGCCGAGGACGAGCAGGGACTGAGGGAGACCGAAGGCGTCCTTCATGACAGCTCCTAGAGGTTGCCTGGTGTGCCTGTGCCTAGAGGCCGAGGCGGCGGGACAGATCGGACGTGAAGACCCCGTGCGGATCCAGTTCCGCGCGCAGGGTCCGGAACTCGTCCAGCCGCGGGTACATGGCCGCGAGCAGCTCCGGGCGCAGCCGGGCGTCCTTGGCGAGGTAGACGCGTCCGCCGGCGGTGGCGACCTCCTCGTCGAGTTCGTCGAGGAACGCGCCGAGGCCGGGCAGGCCCGCCGGGATGTCCAGCGCCAGCGTCCAGCCGGGCACCGGGAAGGACAGCCAGCCCGGGTCGGACTCCCCGAAACGCTTGAGGACGGCCAGGAACGACGGGCAGCGGCGTTCGGAGATGCGGCGCACGATGCGGCGCAGGGCGTCCTCCTGGCCGTAGCCGACGACGAACTGGTATTGCACGAAGCCGCCCCGGCCGTAGACGCGGTTCCAGTGGGGCACGCCGTCCAGGGGGTGGAAGAAGGCGGAGATGCGCTGGAGTTGGCAGGACCGCGCACGGGGGGCCTTGCGGTACCAGAGCTCGTTGAAGAGGCCCACGGTCGTACGGGTGAGCAGGCCCTCGGGCAGGCCCGCGGGGGCGGACGGGAAGCGGGAGGTGCGGAAGGACAGCGGGTTCCGGCGCAGGCGGGCGGGGAGGGTGTCCAAGGGCGCGTGGTCGCCGCGGGTGAGGACCGCGCGGCCGGTGGCGGCGCCCCGGGCCAGCAGGTCGATCCAGGCGACCGAGTAGCGGTAGCGGTGGTCGGTCGCCGCCAGCCGGGCCATCAGGTCGTCGAGGTCCGCCGCCCGTTCGGTGTCGACCGACATCAGTGAGGTCTCGACCGGCTGGAGCCGGATCGTCGCGGTGAGGATCACCCCGGTCAGTCCCATGCCGCCCGCGGTGGCGTCGAACAGGGGCGTTCCGGGGATCACCGTGCGGATCTCGCCGTCTGCGGTGAGCAGTTCGAAGGCCAGCACGTGCCGCGAGAAGGAGCCCGAGACATGGTGGTTCTTGCCGTGGATGTCGGCGCCGATCGCCCCGCCGACGGTGACGTAGCGGGTGCCGGGGGTGACCGGCACGAACCAGCCGAGCGGCAGCAGCACCTCCATCAGCCGGTGCAGGGAGACGCCCGCGTCGCACAGCACGGTGCCGCCGTCGGCGTCGATCGCGTGCACGCGGTCCAGGCCCGTCATGTCGAGCACGGACCCGCCCGCGTTCTGCGCCGCGTCCCCGTACGCCCGTCCCAGGCCCCGGGGGATCCCGCCGCGGGCCCCGCAGTCGCGGACGGCCGCCGCGGCCTCCTCGTAGGTCTGCGGGCGGATGAGCCGGGCGGCAGTGGGCGCGGTGCGGCCCCAGCCGGTGACGGTGGTGTGGTCCAGGCCCATGACGTCCGGGACGGAATCGGTGTCGGCAGACATGTCCGTGACCGTATCGCCCCAATGTGAGCTTTTAGTTCGAGAACATGGCGCTCCTCCCCGAAACGGGTGATTAATGGGATGTCGCTCAATATTGCCGGAGTTCAGGCCAGGTGGGCGTGAACAGTGAGTCCACATGGACGACCTCGACGACCTGCACGACATGGATCACCGGATCGTTTCGGCGCTCAGAGCGTGCGGCACCGACCCGCGCGTGGCCGGCGCCGCGCGTGCCCTGTCCTGGGCGGGGGAACACGCGGCGCTGTGGCTGGCGGCGGGGCTCGCCGGAGCCGCCGTCGACGGCAGGAGACGCGGCGCCTGGCTGCGCGGCACGGCGCTCACCGCGGGGGCGCACCTCGTCAGCATGGGGGTGAAGCGGATCGTGCGCCGCCCGCGCCCCGCGCACGTCGAGCCCCTGGTGCGCACCGCCGGCCGGCACTCCTTCCCCAGCTCGCACGCCACGTCCGCCGCTGCCGCCGCCGTCGCCTTCGGCGCCCTGGGAGCGCGCGCCGTCCCGCCGCTCGCCGCCGCCGTGTGCGTCTCGCGGCTGGTGGCCGGCGTCCACTACCCCTCGGACGTCGCGGCGGGCGCGGCCCTCGGCGCGCTCACGGCCCGGCTCGGCGCCCGCTGGATGAGGGGAGCCCACCATGGCTGAGACGGCCGTCCTGCGGCAGCGCACCCCCCAGGAGCGGTCCGCGCCACCCCGCAAGGGCAGTCTCCTGGCCGGTCTCCTGCGGACCGCGCGGCCCAGGCAGTGGGTGAAGAACGTCCTGGTGGTCGCCGCCCCGGCGGCCGCCGGCGAGCTCTTCTCCCGGCACGTCCTGACCCAACTCGCCCTCGTCTTCGTCCTCTTCACCGCCTGCGCCGCCGCCGTCTACCTCGTCAACGACGCCCGCGACGCCGAGGCCGACCGCGCCCACCCCACCAAGCGGCACCGCCCGGTCGCCGCCGGACAGGTCCCCGTGCCCGTCGCCTACGCCGTCGGCGGCTGCCTCGGCCTGCTCGCGCCCGCGGCCGCGGCCTGGCTCTGTTCCCCGACCGTCTCCGCCCTGCTGACCGCCTACCTCGGCATGCAACTGGCCTACTGCGTCAGCCTCAAGCACGTTCTCGTCGTCGACCTCGCCGTCGTCACGACCGGTTTCCTGATGCGGGCGATGGCCGGCGGGCTCGCCCTCGGCATCCCGCTGTCGCGCTGGTTCCTGATCACCACCGGCTTCGGCGCGCTGTTCATGGTGTCGGCCAAGCGCTACTCCGAAGCCGTGCAGATGGCCGGACAAGCGGGCGCCACACGGGCGTTGCTCACCGAGTACACCACCGGCTACCTCCGCTTCGTCTGGCAGCTCGCGGCCGGTGTCGCCGTCCTCGGCTACTGCCTGTGGGCCATGGAGGAGGGCGGCGTCCCGCACACCAGCGTGCTGCCCTGGCGGCAACTGTCCATGGTCGCCTTCATCCTCGCCGTCCTGCGGTACGCCGTCTTCGCCGACCGCGGCACGGCCGGGGAACCCGAGGACGTCGTCCTGCGCGACCGGGCGCTCGCCCTCATCGGCCTGGTGTGGGTGGCGATGTACGGCCTGGCGGTGGCCAATTGGTGACCCCGCGCGCGTGGTCGAGCCCCACGGCCCCCTGCCGCCGGGAGCTCCTGGGTTTCGCCGCCGTCGGTCTTCTCGCCTACGCCGTCGACCTGGCCCTGTTCACCTGCCTGCGCGGCCCCGCCGGGCTCGGCCCGCTCAGCGCCAAGACCCTGTCCTTCGTGGCCGCCTGCTCGGTCGCCTACGCGGGCAACGCCCTCGGCACCTACCGGACCACGCGAGTCCGGGGCCTGCGCCCGTACGCCGCCTTCTTCGCGGTGAACCTCGCCGGTGCCGCCGTCCAACTGCTCTGCCTCGCCGTCAGCCACTACGGCCTCGGGCTCACCTCGCAGCGCGCGGACACCGTCTCCGGCGCGGTCATCGGCATGACACTGGCCACGATTCTGCGGTTCTGGGGTACCCGTACATGGGTCTTCCGGGCGGAGGGCAGAGTCGGATCATGGACTGGCTGAAAAAGCTCCCGGTCATCGGGCCGTGGGCGACACGGCTGATGATCACCCACGCGTGGCGGTCGTACGAGCGGCTGGACCGCGTGAAGTGGACGCGGCTGGCCGCCGCGATGACCTTCACGAGTTTCGTCGCGCTGTTCCCGCTGCTGACGGTGTCGGCCACGATCGCCGCCGCCACGCTCAGCACGGAGCAGCAGGACAAGCTCCAGGACAAGATCGCCGAGCAGGTGCCCGGCATATCCGACCAGCTGGACATCGCCGGCCTGGTCGACAACGCCGGCACGATCGGCCTCATCGCGGGCGCCCTGCTGCTGTTCACCGGCATCAGCTGGGCCGGTTCCATGCGCGAGTGCCTGCGGGCGGTGTGGGAGCTGTCCGACGAGGAGGAGAACCCGGTCCTGCGCTACGCCAAGGACGCGGGTGTCCTGATCGGCCTCGGCGGCGCGATCCTCGTCACCATCGCCGCCTCCACCGTCGCCTCCGCGATGATCGGCTGGATCACCCGGCACCTCGGCATCGACGAGGGCGGCTGGAGCGGTGTCCTGCTGCACATCGCCGCGTTCCTGATCGCCGTACTCGCCGACTTCCTGCTGCTGCTCTACGTCCTGACGCTGCTGCCCGGCGTCGAGCCCACGCGCCACCGCCTCTTCGTGGCGGCGCTGACCGGCGCGGTCGGCTTCGAGCTGCTCAAGCTGCTGCTCAGCGGCTACTTGCAGGGCGTGGCCGCGAAGAGCATGTACGGCGCGTTCGGCGTGCCCGTCGCGTTGCTGCTGTGGATCAACTTCACCTCGAAGCTGGTGCTGTTCTGCGCCTCCTGGACGGCGACGCAGAGCAAGGAGGAGGAACTGCCGGACGTCACGGGCGAGTCCGGCGGCGCACCAGATCCGGCAGCGGCCAGCGGCGGTTGACCAGGAAGGCGCCGCCCGCGAGCAGCACCAGCACACCGCCGGTGATGCCGAGCGCGATGCCGATGCCGCTGGCGCCGTTCGCGGCCGGGGCGCTGGCCACCGGCTTCGCGCCGGTCCCGGCCGTGCCGCCCGCGCCGTTCCCGGAGCCACCGGCCTCACCGGAGGGGTTGGCGCCGGGCTGGGCACCGGCCTGCGCGGCGCTCCTCGGCGGCACCAGCTCGCCCACGGGCTGGACCTTCCCGGCCGCCTTGAAGCCCCAGTCGAGCAGCCGGGCGGTCTCCTTGTAGACCGCGTTGTGCTCGTCCTTCTCCGGGTTCATCACCGTGACCAGCAGCACCTTGCCGTTCCGCTCGGCGACGCCCGTGAAGGTGGCGCCCGCGTTGGTGGTGTTGCCGTTCTTGACGCCGGCGATGCCCTGGTAGACGGGCACGTCCGAGTCACCGGACAGCAGCCGGTTGGTGTTCCGGATCTCGAAGGGCTTGCGGACCGGCTTGCCCTTCTTGCCCTTCTTCGTCTCGCCGGGGAACTTCGCGGTGACCGTCGAGGCGTACTCGCGGAAGTCCTTCTTCTGCAGCCCCGATCGGGCGATCAGCGTCAGGTCGTACGCCGACGAGACCTGCCCCTCGGCGTCGTAGCCGTCCGGGCTGACGACGTGCGTGTCGAGGGCCTGGAGCTCCTCGGCGTGCTCGTTCATCTCCTTGACGGTGTTCTCGACGCCCTTGTTCATCGCGGACAGCACGCGCACGGCGTCGTTGCCGGACTGGAGGAAGACCCCGAGCCACAGGTCGCGGACGGTGTACGTCTCGTCCTCCTTTATCCCGACCATGCTGGAGCCCGGGCCGATGCCCGCCAGGTCGGAGGGGGCGACCTTGTGCTCGGCCGTGCTCGGGAACTTGGGCAGCAGCGTGTCCGCGAACAGCATCTTCAGCGTGCTCGCCGGGGCCAGCCGCCAGTGCGCGTTGTGCGCGGCCAGCACGTCACCGGACTCGGCGTCGGCGACGATCCAGGAGCGGGCGCTCACGTCCTTCGGCAGCACCGGCACGCCGCTCGCCAGGTTCACCTGCGTCCCCGGCTGCCCGAGCCGGGCGCCGCCCACGCTCGACATCGACGCCGGGGGAGTGGCCGACGGACTGCCCGAGGGGCTCACCGACGGGCTGCCCGAGGGGCTCGGGGCCGCGACGGCCGCGGGTGCGGCCAGGGCGAGAGACGACAGGACGGCGGAGGTGACCAGCAGGGATCGCCTGGCGGTCTTTTTCGGAGCGGGCACGATCGGAAACGTACATGCCGTACGGGGGGAAGTCCCGCCCGCGGCCCCACCCCGGGAACGGAACCGGACAGGCTCTGGCGATACTGGACTCATGCTGTGCTCATCCGGGGGACAACCCCCGGATGCCCGGCCGACCCCGGGAGCCCGGCGTTGTGATGAAAGGTCTGATTTTGTGAAGCTCAGCCGCCCCGTCTCCTGGTTCCTGCTCGCCTTCGGGGTGTGGAGCTGGGTCATCTGGATCACTTTCGTCAAGAACCTTGTCAAGGACAGCAGCGGGCTCGCCTTCGACGACGGTCATCCCACGGCGTACTTCTGGGTGCACCTGCTGCTCGCAGTCGTTTCCTTCGTATTGGGGACGGCCATCGGGGCCATCGGGTTGCGTGGTCTGCGCGCACTGCGCCGGACGTCATAACGGCAATCGGGAGACACGACACCGTGGCCATCGTCTTCTTCGTGCTCGTCGCACTGCTCGTCCTGGCCGTCATCGTGACGGCCAACTGGTACGTGTGGCGCCGCCTGTTCCGCGACACGACCCGCGGCCCGGGCCTGACCCGCCGCACGGGCGCGGTCCTGATCGCCGGCGGCTGGATCCTCGCGATCACGGCCCTGGTCGCCGAACGCTCGGGCGCCCCCTTCTGGCTCCAGCAGGTCCTCGCCTGGCCGGGCTTCCTGTGGCTGGCCCTGTCGATATACCTGCTGCTGGCCGTGGTGGCGGGGGAGGTCGTACGACCTCTGCTCAGACGGTTCCTGGAACGGCGGGCGAGAGCGACGGAGCCCGGCCCGGTGACGCGGAGCCCCCTGGCCGAGACGGACTCGGAGACGACGCCCGGCACCCCGGCGAAAACCGACCCGCCCTCCGACGCGGAACACCTCCCCGGCACGCCTGCCGTACCCGGCGGGGCAGCCGCACCACAGAAGGGCGACGCCGGCGTGCCCGGCGGAGCGCCTGCTGCGGCGGCGGTGGTTGACGGGCAGGCGGACGTCGGCGCCGGTGTGCCCGGCGGGGTGGCGGCTTCGGCGACGGCGACGGATGCGCCGCAGGTGGATCGTGCCGGTGTGCCTGGCGGAGCGCCCGCTTCGGCGACGGCGGCGGCCGGGCCGCAGACGGGTCCTGCCGGCGTGTCCGGCGGAGCGTCCGCTTCCGCCCCCCACCCCCAGGCCGACCCCGTATCCGCCTCACCCGCCACCCCCGACAGCTCACCACAGCCGCTCGCCACCCCGGACACCACCGACACCACCGCCCCCACCGGCCCCTCACGCCGTCTCTTCGTCTCCCGCGTCGTCGCCGGGGCCGCCGCGGCCGCTGCTGTCGGGACCGTCGGGTACGGGACGTACGGCGTGCTGCGTGGGCCCAGGGTGAAGCGGGTCACCGTGCCGCTGGCCAAACTGCCGCGCGCGGCGCACGGGTACCGGATCGCCGTGGTCAGTGATGTGCACCTCGGCCCGGTCCTGGGCCGCGGCTTCGCGCAGAAGGTCGTCGACACGATCAACGCGACCCAGCCCGACCTGATCGCGGTCGTCGGCGACCTGGTCGACGGCAGTGTGAAGGACCTGGGCCCCGCGGCGGCCCCGCTGGCCCAGCTGAGGTCCCGTCACGGGTCCTACTTCGTCACCGGGAACCACGAGTACTTCTCCGGCGCGGAGCAGTGGCTCGAGGAGGTCCGGCGCCTCGGCCTCACCCCCCTGGAGAACGCCCGCAGGGAGCTGCCGCACTTCGACCTGGCCGGAGTCAACGACGTGACCGGCGAGGACGAGGGCCAGGGCCCCGACTACGCCCGGGCTCTCGGCGACCGCGACACAGCACGCGCGTGCGTGCTGCTCGCCCACCAGCCCGTGCAGATCCACGACGCCGTCGACCACGGCGTGGACCTCCAGCTCTCCGGCCACACCCACGGCGGCCAGCTCTGGCCCGGCAACTTCCTCGCCGCCGCCGCCAACCCGACCGTCGCGGGCCTGGAGCGCTACGGCGACACCCAGCTCTACGTCTCACGCGGCGCGGGCGCCTGGGGCCCGCCCACCCGGGTCGGGGCACCGTCGGACATCACGCTGATCGAGCTCGCGTCGAAGCAGGCCTGACCCTGTGGGAACGCTGTGAAACCGGGCCGAAACGCCCATCGGTAAGTTCTTTCCCAACTCGTCGGATCTCCCTTCCGCCAGGTCAAACACCTGTGATTGGGTGAGGCCGCCACAAAGGGGTGTGGCACTGGCACAAGGGCCCCAGGGGCCTCGGGAGGGCAAGGCCGATGCGATCGGTTCGCATGCGGATACTCGCGGGACTGCTCGTCCTGGCGGCCGTGGCGGTGGGCGCCTGGCAGCTCGTGCCGTCGAAGCAGGACGGCACGACCATCACGGTCGGCACGACGGACGCCGTCACGTCCCTCGACCCGGCCGGCGCCTACGACGCCGGTTCGTGGGCGCTGTTCAGCAACGTGTTCCAGTCGCTGCTCACCTTCGCCCCGGGCGGCACCACACCCGTGCCGGACGCGGCCAGGAGCTGCGCGTTCGCCGACGGCGACCTCACCACGTACCGCTGCGAACTGCGCTCAGGACTCACCTTCCCGAGCGGCCGGAAGATGACCGGCGAGGACGTGAAGTACTCCTTCGACCGGATCATGAAGATCAAGTCCCCGGTCGGCCCGGCGTCCCTGCTCGACACTCTCCGTTCCGTGGACGCCGACGGGCTGACCGTCACCTTCCACCTGTCCTCGCCCGACGCCACGTTCCCGTTCAAGGTGGCCACCGGCGCGGGCTCGATCGTCGACCACACCGCCTACCCGGCCGCCAAGCTGCGCACCGGCGACGGTGTCGACGGCACCGGCCCGTACACCCTCACCTCCTACACGAAGGACGACAAGGCGGTCCTCGCGCCCAACAGCCGCTACCAGGGCGCCGTCAAGGGGGGCGCGGACCGGCCGGTCGCGCTGCGCTACTACGCCACCCCCGGCGCCCTGGACACCGCCTGGAAGGACGAACAGGTCGAGGTCGCGACCCGCCAGCTGCCGCCCGGCGTCCTCGCCGACCTGAACCCGAGTGACCCCACGCAGCGCGTCTTCGAGGCGGACGGCTCCGAGACCCGCAACCTGTACTTCAACACCCGCGCGGGCAAGCCCCTGCACGATGCGAAGGTCCGGCAGGCCATGGCCTGGCTGATCGACCGCGAGCGGCTGGCCGCCACCGTCTACGACGGCACCGTCGACCCGCTGTACTCCCTGATCCCGGCGGGCATCACCGGGCACACCGCCTCGTTCTTCGACGACTATCCCGGGCCGGACCCGAAGAAGGCGCGGCAGCTGCTCGCCCGGGCCGGCGTGACCCTGCCGGTCCGCTTCACCTACGGCTACGCCAAGGGCCGCGGTGCCGGTGCGCAGGAGGCCGCCGAGATCAAGCGGGAGCTGGAGGCGAGCGGCCTGTTCAAGGTCACCCTCCGGGGCTACGAGTGGACCGACTTCCAGAAGCGGTGGGCGAGCGGCAGGCTCGACGCGTACGCCGTCGGCTGGGTCGCCGACTTCCCCGACCCGGACACTTTCGGCGCCGCGCTCGTCGGCAGTGGCAGCGCCATGAACACCGGCTACAGCAGCAAGACCGTGGACCGGCTCATCAAGGACAGTCAGCGCTACGCCGACCGGGGCGAGGCCGACCGGGACTTCCGCTCGGTGCAGCAGACCGTCGCCCAGGACGTGCCGGTGCTGCCGCTGTGGCAGGCCAAGGAGTACGTCGTCACCACCGAGGACATCAGCGGCGGCCAGTATCTGTCGGACGGCACGGGCGTGTTCCGCCTCTGGAGACTCACCGGGATCTGACGCCGTGCCTCAGGAGCGGGAGCGAGGCGGGGCCGCCGGATCCGGGATCGCCCGCGTCATCCCCGGCAGGAAGTCCGTGAACAGTTCGTGCACCTCGCGCACCAGCGGCCGCAGCACCCGGAAGCGGGCCAGGGCGACGCCCCGCGCGGTGAGCCGGGCGCCGCGCTCGGCGAGCCGGTAGCTGCGCTCCCGTCCCTCGGTCCGGTCGAAGATCCAGTAGAGGACGAGCCCCATCTGGGACAGCCACATCAACTCGGGCAGGATGTCCCGCAGTTCCTCGGGCACCTTGGTCCTCGTCGCCCCGGCCAGAACCTCCCGGTGGACGCTGATGGCCTCCTCGCGCGCGTGCTCCGACTCCGGGGAGAAGGGGCTGAGCGGGCTGTCCGGGTCGGCGGCGTTCTTGAAGAACTGCACCGCGAACTCGTGGTAGGGCGCGGCGATGTCCAGCCACGCCCGCAGCACACCCGCGAGCCGGGCCTCCAGATCGGTCTCCCGGTCCAGGATCTCCCGGACCGCCACCTGGTGCTCGGCGGCGATCCGGTCGTAGAAGCCCTGGATCAGGTGCTCCTTGCCCGCGAAGTAGTAGTACGCGTTGCCGACGGAGACCCCGGCCTCCGTGGCGATGGCCCGCATCGTCGTCTTGTCGTAGCCGCGCTCCTGGAACAGCCGCATGGCCGTCTCCAGGATCAGGGCGCGGGTCTGCTCGGACTTGCTGGGGGTGGCGCCGTCGTCGGGGCCGTCGTTCTTCGCGGGCACGGGAAGAGAGCCTAACGTCAGCGCCCCGGCGCCCGGTGAGGGGCGCAGGTGCCGTCGGTGCAGCCCGGCGCGGTGTAGGTCCAGCCGAGGGCCGGATCGTAGGACCACCCGTCCGCCCGCCGGTACACCCGGCCGCCCCACCGCGCCCCGCCCTGCTGCCCCCGGTTCCACTGCGCCCCGCGCCACTTGGCGGCGGCCAGTACCGCGCCCTTGGCGAGCCGGGCGCCGGACGGAGTGCTCAGCCGGTGGGCGAGCGGCCGGTGCTCGCGCAGCGCCCACAGGGTGACGACCCAGGCGGCGGGGCCCCGATAGACCTGCCCGGCGTCCCCTACGACGGTGATCTCGTCGAGGGTGGCGCCGTGGTCGAGGCCGGGAAGGCGCCGCCGGGCCTCCTCGGAACCGGCCGGGACCAGCTCCAGCGGCACCAGCTGAGGCTGCCGCCGGAGCCAGTCGCGCAGGAACGCGCACAGGGAGCACTCGGCGTCGTACAGGACGGTGAGCCGGCGGACCGGTGCGGGTGCGTTCATGCCGGTCTCCGCTCAGGCCTGCGCCGACGGGGCGACCCAGCCCTGCGGCGGCACCGGCGGCACCTGCTCCCGCTCCATGGCGCCCCGGCGCCGGATCCGGTTGAGCACATAGACGTTGGCCAGGTGCATCACGCCGAGCACCAGCAGCACCACGCCGAGCTTGGTCGACAGGGCCTCGAAGACGCCGCGCGTGTCGGTGATGGTCTCGTCGCCGCTCAGGTACAGCGCGACGAACCCGAGGTTGACGAGATAGAAGCCGACCACCAGGAGGTGGTTGACGGCGTCGGCGAGCTTCTCGTTGCCGTGCAGCACGTCGGCGAGGAAGATCCTGCCGTTCCGGCTGAGCGTGCGGGCCACCCAGATGGTCAGACCGACGCTGACCAGCAGGTAGATGACGTAGGCGATGACCGTGCGGTCCATTGCCCCACCCTTCTTGAACACGTTCAAAACGCTGTCGGGGATGACTCTAGACCGCTTTTTGAACATGTTCAACACGTGGTCCCGAGTGATTGTCAGTGGTGCCTCGTACTGTCGTCGGCATGGCAATCGTGACGTTCGTCGACGAGACGACAACGGGGGAGCGGCGGGCGGCCTGGGGGCTGGAGATCGCCGAGGAGCGGCTGACCGCGCGGGAGTTGATCCGGCGCCGGGTCTTCCAGGAGGTCGCCGAGTTCAACGCCCGTACGCCGGAGGTGTACCAGGGGCTCGTGCAGCCCGAGGACGCCGAGCGCGTGCTGAACGGGTACGCCCTGCGCACGCCCCGCCGGATCGACCCCGAGGCACAGACGGCCCTGGCCCTGCGGGCATTCGCGGGGAACGGCTTCCTGGTGCTGGTGGGGGACCGTCAGGTCACCGACCTGGACGAGGAGATCGAGCTGACGCTCGGCACCGAGGTCACGTTCCTGAAGCTCGTGCCCCTGGTCGGTGGCTGATGAGCGCCTTCCGCACACCCCGGTCGCACGCGGACCGGCTGCGCAACAGGATCGCCGAGGGCGACATGGTCCGGGTCGCCGAAGAGGCGCTGCGGGTCGTGGAATCCAGCCACGGCAGCTGGGGCGGCAGTTGGGGGCAGGTCCTGGACCAGCTCCGCGACCTGCCGGCCGAGCGCCGCCGCGAGCTGCTGCACGCCCTGGCCGACCGTTTCGGGCAGGCCGGTGACGACACGAAGGACCGCTGCCGCCATCTCGCCCTGTGCGGCCTGGTCTCCGAAGGCCTGGACGACGACCCACTGGCCGCCGAGCGGCACCGTGCCCTGGACGATCTGGCCCGGCGGCAGACCTTCTGGTACGCGGCCCGCTTCGACGTCCTGGCCCGGGCCGAACTGGCCGCGGGCCGCCCCCTGTCCGCCCCCGTCGTGGCCGTCTTCCGCCGTGCAGCCCTCGACGCCGACCGCGCGGGCGACCTGACGGCGCTGGCCCGGCAGCTCACCGACCCCGTCCTCAACGTCGGCGAGGCATGGGCCGAACAGGCCATGCGCGACGCCACGACCCCCGACTGGCGGGCCCTCCTGACGCACGTGCTGACGGCCACGGCGTCCAAGCCCACGGCCAAGTGGGACAAGGAGGCGCGTGGCCTGCTGGACACGCTGGGCACGGACGCGGTCCGAGAGACGCTCCTGTCCTGGCTCGCTCTCGTCGGCCGTCCCCGCACCCTCCCGCTGGAGCCCCGCGCGTGGGAGCCGGACATCAACAGCGCCTACGACCCCTACAACGCGACAGCCCTGCGCGGCCTGGCCTGGCTCCTCTCCCTCCTGCCGCCCCACCCCGGCACGGTCCGGGCCCTCGGCGCGCTGGTGGAGACGTCACTGCGGAAGGTCGCGGGTATCGGCCCCCGCAACCCGAAGGTCGCCAACGCGGGCGTCGTCGCGCTCGCCCGCATCGACTCCGAGGCCGCCCTCGCCGAACTCGCCCGGCTGGCCACGCGAGTGACGTACAAGAACACCGCCAAGCTCCTCGGCACGGCCTTGGAGGCCCGGGCCACCGCGCTCGGCCTCAGCCGCGAGGAGATCGAGGAACTGGCGGTCCCGGCCTACGGGCTCACGGAGGTCGGCCGGGCGACACACCGCCTCGGCGAGGCGACCGCCCTGCTGGAGATCCAGGGCACCCGGGCCGTGCTCGGCTGGCGCAACGTGGCCGGCAAACCGGTCAAGAGCGTGCCCGCGGCGGTGAAGCGCGACCACGCCGACGAGCTGAAGGAACTGAAGACCTTGGTCAAGGACATCGACAAGATGCTCTCGGCGCAGAGCGAGCGCCTGGACCGCCAGTTCCTGGCCCGCCGCAGCTGGCCGTACGCCCTCTGGCGCGAGCGCTACCTCGACCACCCCCTGGTCGGCACACTGGCCCGCCGCCTGCTGTGGACGATCGACGGCAGGATGGCCGGCTACGCGGACGGGGAGCTGCGGACCCTGGCCGACGAACCGCTCACCCAGGGCACGCGGGTCGAACTCTGGCACCCGGTCGGCCGCGAACCCGCCGAGATCATCGCCTGGCGCGACTGGCTGGAGCGGCACGGCATCACCCAGCCCTTCAAACAGGCCCACCGCGAGGTGTACCTGCTCACCGACGCCGAGCGCGCCACGCGCACCTACTCCAACCGCTTCGCGGCCCACGTCCTGCGCCAGCACCAGTTCAACTCCCTGGCCGCGCTCCGCGGTTGGCGCAACAAACTCCGCCTGTGCGTCGACGACTCGGCCCCTCCCGCCACCCGCGACCTGCCCCAGTGGCGCCTGCGCGCCGAGTACTGGATCGAGGGCGACGGCGAGGAGTACGGCCTCGACACCACCGACTCCGGCACCTATCTGCGCCTGCGCACCGACCAGGTCCGCTTCTACCCGATCGACGCCCCGGAGAACTGGGCCCACTGCTCCGGCGGCGAGTACTCCATGTCGCTCGCCCCCGGCCAGGACGCCGTCGCCCCGCTCCCCCTGGAGGACATTCCGCCCCTGGTCCTCTCCGAAGTCCTGCGCGACGTCGACCTGTTCGTCGGTGTCTCCAGCATCGGCAACGACCCCACCTGGCAGGACGGCGGCCCCGGCGGCCGCTTCCGGGAGTACTGGACGTCGTACGGCTTCGGCGAACTGAACCAGAGCGCCGAGACCCGCAGGCACCTGCTCGAACGCCTGGTCCCCCGCCTGGCGATGGCCGACCGCTGCACCCTGGAAGGCCGCTTCCTCCACGTCAAGGGCGACCGCCACACGTACAAGATCCACCTGGGCTCGGGCAACATCCTCAGGACCCCGAACGACCAGTACCTCTGCATCGTCCCGAAGTCCGACCCGTCGGCCCCGCGGACGGGATACCTCCCCTACGAGGGCGACCGCATGCTGGCGGTGATCCTGAGCAAGGCGATGATGCTGGCGGAGGACACGAAGATCACAGACCCGACGATCCTGAGCCAGTTGTGAAACTCAGTCGCCCGAACCCGGCCGACCCGCCAACAGGATCGCGGCGACGTCGAGTGTGACCTCGGCACCGAGCGTGTCGGGGAGCGTGACGAGTTCGCCGGGGGCATGGGGACGGTGGTTCGCGTATGTGTCCCCGGCGGGTTCGGTGAGGACGTGGAGGCGCTGGTGCTTGCGGTCGACGATGACGTACACGGGGACCTTCGCCTCCGCGTACGCGGTGACCTTGGTACGCAGGTCGGCTCGGTAGTTGCTGGAGGTGACCTCCAGGACCAGGCGGAAGCAGACGGGGTCGTAGCAGTTGTTCTCGATGAGGTGGCCCCGGTAGTCGGCGTCCACCAGGGACAGGTCCGGGATCGCGTAGTCCTCCGTGCCGGTCGGCAGCCAGAGGCTGATGCCCTGAACCAGCTTCGAGTCCGGCCCGTGAAGGCCCGCTGCCACGAAAGGCAGCATGAGGTCGGTCAGGGCCACCGCGTGCGAGCCGTCGGGGGGTGGGGACACGAGGATCTGGCCTCCGATGATCTCGACTCGGTAGCCCGGGTTGCGCTCCATGAGCCGATTGGCCTCCGCGATCAGCGGACGCTTTCCGTAAGGCCGCTCGACGGCTGCAGCGGACATCAGGTGCCTCCCGTGGCTGGTGTCGAGAGCATCATCGTAGGCCGGACGACGTCCGCGCGGCCTACGCAGCTGCATTCACCCGATGGTGTGGCATATGCCAGAGGGCCCCGTTCCCAGCGGAAACAGGGCCCTCATGAGCTAGTGCCGCGGCAGGCAACGTTTGCCCGTCAAGGAGCGGCGTCCGGTGCGTGCTCTGGGGGTACCCCCTGCTCGAAGAGCTTGGGGGAGTGCCGGCCGGAAGTCCTCGTACTGGATGTACTTGGGCTTTCGGCCGGTGCGGCGAGAGTGCGTGCCGGGCGTCGCGACGGGGCGAACGTTGCCTGTCGGGGCACTAGCGGTCGATCTCAGTAGCGGCGCGTGATCAGCGCTCGCTTCACCTCGGCGATCGCCTTCGTGACCTCGATGCCGCGCGGGCAGGCGTCCGTGCAGTTGAAGGTCGTGCGGCAGCGCCAGACGCCGTCGCGGTCGTTGAGGACCTCCAGGCGCTGCTCGCCCGCCTCGTCACGCGAGTCGAAGATGAAGCGGTGGGCGTTGACGATGGCGGCCGGGCCGAAGTACTGGCCGTCGTTCCAGAAGACCGGGCAGGACGTGGTGCAGGCCGCGCAGAGGATGCACTTCGTCGTGTCGTCGAAGCGCTCGCGGTCCTCGGCCGACTGGAGACGCTCGCGCGTGGGCTCGTTCGTGTCCTTCGTGATGAGGAAGGGCATGACGTCCCGGTACGCCTGGAAGAACGGCTCCATGTCCACGACCAGGTCCTTCAGGACCGTCAGGCCCTTGATGGCCTCGACCGTGATCGGCTTCTCGGGGCTGATGTCCTTGATCAGCGTCTTGCAGGCAAGGCGGTTCTTGCCGTTGATCCGCATCGCGTCCGAGCCGCAGATGCCGTGGGCGCAGGAACGGCGGAACGTGAGGGTGCCGTCGAGTTCCCACTTGATCTTGTGGAGGGCGTCGAGGACGCGCTCCTTCGGGTCGATCTCCAGCTGGAAGTCTTCCCAGCTGGCCTCCGCCGCGACCTCCGGGTTGAACCGGCGGATGCGGAAGGTGACCGTGATGTACGGGGAGTCGGCGAAGCCGGGCTCGGGCTTTCCGGCCGCGTCCGACTTGTCCAGAACGGGGGTAGCCATCAGTACTTACGCTCCATCGGCTGGTAGCGGGTCTGGACGACCGGCTTGTAGTCGAGACGGACGGTTTCGGAGCCGTCGGCGCCGACCTCGCGGTACGCCATGGTGTGCCGCATGAAGTTGACGTCGTCGCGGTTCGGGTAGTCCTCGCGGTAGTGACCGCCGCGGGACTCCTTGCGGGCGAGCGCGGAGACCGCCATGACCTCGGCGAGGTCGAGCAGGTTGCCCAGCTCGATGGCCTCCAGCAGGTCCGTGTTGAACCGCTTGCCCTTGTCCTGGATCGAGACGTTCTTGTAGCGCTCGCGCAGCTCCGCGATCTTCTCGACCGCGGTCTTGATCGTCTGCTCGGTGCGGAACACCATGACGTTGGCGTCCATGGTCTCCTGGAGCTCACGGCGCAGCGTCGTCACGCGCTCGGTGCCGGTGGAGTCGCGCAGCATCTCCACCTGCTTGATCACGAACTCGGCCGGGTTCTCCGGCAGCTCGACGAAGTCCGCCGTCTGGGAGTACTCGGCCGCGGCGATGCCGGCCCGCTTGCCGAAGACGTTGATGTCCAGCAGCGAGTTCGTGCCGAGGCGGTTCGCGCCGTGCACCGACACACAGGCGACCTCGCCGGCCGCGTACAGGCCCGGGACGACCGTGGTGTTGTCCGCCAGGACCTCACCCTCGACGTTCGTCGGGATGCCGCCCATCGCGTAGTGGGCCGTGGGCTGGATCGGGATCGGGTCCGTGTACGGCTCGATGCCGAGGTACGTACGGGCGAACTCCGTGATGTCGGGCAGCTTGGCGTCCAGCTGCTCCGGCGGGAGGTGTGTGAGGTCCAGGTAGACGTGGTCGCCCTCGGGACCGCAGCCGCGGCCTTCCCGGATCTCCGTGTAGATGGAGCGGGACACGACGTCACGGGACGCGAGGTCCTTCATGACCGGCGCGTACTTCTCCATGAAGCGCTCGCCGTCCTTGTTGCGGAGGATGCCGCCCTCACCGCGGGCGCCCTCCGTCAGCAGGATGCCCATGCGCCAGATGCCGGTCGGGTGGAACTGGAAGAACTCCATGTCCTCCAGCGGGATGCCCCGGCGGTAGACCGCCGCCTGGCCGTCACCCGTCAGCGTGTGCGCGTTGGACGTCACCTTGAAGAACTTGCCGCAGCCGCCGGACGCGTAGATCACGGCCTTCGCCTGGAAGACGTGGATCTCGCCGGTGGCCAGCTCGTACGCCACCACACCGGCCGAGCGCTTGACGCCGTCGACCTCGGTGATGAGCTGGTCGAGGACGTAGAACTCGTTGAAGAACTCCACGCCCTCCTTGACGCAGTTCTGGTACAGCGTCTGGAGGATCATGTGGCCGGTGCGGTCGGCCGCGTAGCAGGAGCGGCGGACCGGCGCCTCGCCGTGGTTACGGCTGTGACCGCCGAAGCGGCGCTGGTCGATCGTGCCGTTCGGCGTGCGGTTGAACGGCAGGCCCATCTTCTCCAGGTCGAGGACGGAGTCGATGGCCTCCTTCGCCAGGATCTCGGCGGCGTCCTGGTCGACCAGGTAGTCACCGCCCTTGACCGTGTCGAAGGTGTGCCACTCCCAGTTGTCCTCCTCCACGTTGGCCAGCGCGGCGGCCATGCCGCCCTGCGCGGCGCCCGTGTGGGAGCGGGTGGGGTAGAGCTTGGTGAGCACGGCGGTGCGGCTGCGCTTCGTCGACTCGATGGCGGCGCGCATACCGGCGCCACCGGCGCCGACGATGACGGTGTCGTACTTGTGGATCTTCATGATTCTCGCAGCCCCGTGCCTAGCGGATGTTCGGGTCGAAGGTGAAGATCACCAGCGTGCCCAGCAGGATGGTGAACACCGTGGCGGTGTAGAGCAGGCCCTTGAGCCACAGCCGGGTGTTCGCGCGCTCCGCGTAGTCGTTGATGACCGTGCGCAGGCCGTTGGCGCCGTGCAGCATGGCGAGCCACAGCATCAGCAGGTCCCAGACCTGCCAGAACGGCGAGGCCCAGCGGCCCGCCACGAAGGCGAAGCCGATCTTGGAGACGCCGCCGTCCAGCACGAGCTGGATCAGCAGGTGGCCGAGGACCAGCACGACCAGCACCACGCCCGACAGGCGCATGAACAGCCAGGCGGCCAGCTCGAAGTTGCCCCGGGTGGTCTTCGGGGTCTTCCTGGTGCGCTTGCGCGGGGCCTCGATGAGGGGCGCCGGGTTGTCGACGGTGTAGACGGCGCCGCCCTCGACGGGGCCGACGCCCGCAGCGGTCTTCTCAGTCGTGGACATTGGCGTCAGCTCCCGAACAGTTCACGAGCGGCGTGGCCGAGGACGGGGTAGATCGCCCCGAGCATCAGCACGACCCACAGGGCGACGACGGTCCAGAGCATCTGCTTCTGGTAGCGAGCGCCCTTGATCCAGAAGTCGACGGCGATGACGCGCAGACCGTTGAGCGCGTGGAAGAGGATGGCGGCGACGAGGCCGTACTCCAGCAGCGCGACGATCGGCGTCTTGTACGTGGCCACGACGGTGTCGTAGGCCTCGGGCGACACACGGACGAGTGCGGTGTCCAGCACGTGAACGAACAGGAAGAAGAAGATGAGGACGCCGGTGACTCGGTGAGCCACCCAGGACCACATTCCTTCCCGGCCGCGGTACAGCGTTCCAGCCGGCACGGAAGTTTCCTCCGGGAGCGGGGATTGGGGCCGCGCCGGCTTGGTGTGTCGGTCGGGCCCGGCCGGGTACGGTCCACCGGCCCCCAGCATCGTAGCGAGGCGCTGCCGCTGGGCTGAGCCGGGGTCTGGCTGTGTGATCAAACTGGCATGCGTACGGGCTAGCCTTCGGCGGCTTCTGGGGTGGGGTGTCCTGTTATCGGCCGGGTGCGGGTCGCGTGTGGTTGGCCGCGCCCACGCGGCGGTAGCCGCATATCGATCACAGCCCCGCGCCCCTGAGGGCGCTGACCAACCGCGCCCGTGCGAGGCGCCGTAGTTCTTCCGCCACCACCACGCGTTCTTCTTCTGGATCGTTGGTCAATCGTGACCGGATGTCCTCGAGGATGTGGTCCAGGGATTCACGCTGCGGAACTCCCTCCAGGCAGATGACGAACACATGTCCGAAGCGGGCCTCGTAGGCGGCGTGGGCCGCACTGAGGGCCGTGTGGGCCGCGGAGTAGGTGTCCGGCGGGAGGGTCGGCAGGGACTCGGCTGCCAGAGCCTCGGTCAGGTCGGGCCAGGTCAGGTCGTAGGCCGCCTCGTCCGCCGCGGCCAGCAGGGAGTTCAGGTCCGGATAGGGGCGGTGTTCCGCGACACGCCGGGACCAGCGGGGGCTGCGCAGGCAGGAGAGGAGCGTCTGCTCCAGGGCCTGAGCCGAGGCTGCGTTGAAGCGCTCCACCGGTATGGCGAGTCGGCCGGGGAGGTCTGGGAGACGGTGCGCAGGCAGCGTGGGTCCTCGTGGGCGTCACGTGTGTCGGCAGGGCATGTTGTGAGAGATGTGACGTCACGCTATCGAGTGCGACCATGACGTGTCCGACGGATGCCCGAATTTCATCCGGGAGAGAGAGATTCGGAACGCGTGGTGGACGCGCGCCGGACGGGGTCGGGTCTTAGGTTGGCGGGTGTGAGTCAGCACAGGCGCCGGGGTCCGGCGAAGCAGGTGAAGCAGCGGCAGGTACTGGTCGTGGCCATGGCCGTGGCCCTGGTCGTGGTCGCGGCCGGGGTGAGTCTGGGGCTCTGGGCGGTCTCGGGCGGCGACGGCGGGCCGGAGGCCAGATCCTCCCAGGGCCGGACCGCGGCCGCCCCGCACGGCACCTCGCCGGAGGACGCCCCGAGTCCGAGCCGCTCGTACGCCCTGTCCAAGGCGCCGCAGACGATCCCCGCCGTGCGCGAGCACACCGCGGCGCGCGGCCCGGGCTGGCGTCCCGCGAGCGGGAACCGCGTCGTCGTGGACGACCCGGCGCTGGCCGACGAGGGCCGGCTGATCGCCGGTGAGCTCGGGCTGACGTACGAGGGCGAGAAGGACGACCGGCGCGCCGGGGACGTACGGCTGACGCTGAACGAGGACAAGGGTGTGAACCCGGAGTCGTACGTCATGACCGTGCGCGGCGGGCGGGTGGAGATCAGCGGGCCCGCCGACGCGGGCGTCTTCTACGGCACCCGCACCCTCAAGCAGGAGGTGCACGACGGCGGCACGGCGCCCGAGGGCGTGGTGCGGGACGAGCCGGCCAAAGCGCAGCGCGGGTTCATGCTGGACATCGCGCGCAAGAACTTCACGGCCGGCTGGATCGAGGACCGGGTCCGGGAGCTGGGCGATCTGAAGTTCAACCAGCTCGGTCTGCACTTCTCCGACGACCAGGGGTTCCGGATCGAGTCCGACTCGCACCCGGAGATCGTGTCCCAGCAGCATCTGACCAAGGCGCAGGTGCGGAAGATCGTCGACCTCGCGGAGAGCCGGCACATCACCGTCGTGCCCGAGATCGACTCCCCGGGGCACCTCGGCGCGGTCCTCGACGCCCACCCCGATCTCCAGCTGCGCACCGCGCAGGGGTCGGCGGTGCAGGGGGCCATCGACATCTCCAAGCCCGAGAGCGCCGACATCGTCGACGACCTGCTGAACGAGTACGCGGATCTGTTCCCCGGCGGGCCGTGGCACCTCGGCGGCGACGAGTACCAGGCACTTGTGCGCTCCGACCCGGAGGCGTCGTTCCCGCAGCTGGCCGCCGCCGCGCGGGAG
>NZ_DF968205.1:0-27191 GCF_001270025.1 Streptomyces azureus
GTCAGATCCCCACGTCCCACAGCACGTCATCATCAACGAACAAGATCCACTTTCGCAACAGACCCTAGGCCTTTGGTGAGCACGCAGAAGCTGCGGTGGCGTATGACACCATTGCCCCGGTGAACGAGGGGAGACGGGTAACGGACGGAACGGCCGCCGTACCCATGACGGCGGCCACGTCGGCGGGCTGCGGATCCCCTGCCTACGGCTCCGATTTCCTGCAGCTCGACTCCGGTGACGCACCCGTCGGCGGCAAGGCGGATTGGCTGACCCGGCGGCTGCGGCAGGCGATAGCTGACGGCCAGTTGGCGGTGGGCAGCAGGCTGCCGCCCAGCCGGGTGCTGGCCGCAGAACTGCGCGTCTCGCGCGGGGTGGTCACCGAAGCGTACCGGCGGCTGGCCGAGGACGGCCACGTCGAGGGGCGTCGGCGCGGTGGGACGGTAGTGGTCGCGGCACCTCCTTTGCAGCCGTTGGCGCCCTGCGGGACCAGGCCGTGCCGGGGTCCGGCGCCAGTCCCCGCTGACCGGGCGGTGTCAGGCACGCTCTTCGCCAGCGAACCCGATGCCGGCGTCTTCGACGCGCTGCGCGCTAACCGCGCGCGCGTCGACTTCACCCCCGGCCAGCCCGACCTCACCGCGTTCCCCCGCACGGCCTGGCTGCGCGCCGAACGGGCCGTGCTCGCCGAACTGTCCGCCGAGAACCTCGGCTACGGCGACCCCCGCGGAGCCCCGCCACTGCGCCGCGCTGTCGCAACCTGGCTGGCGACCAGCCGCGGCATCCGGGTGGGGCCGGACGAGGTGCTGGTTGTCGCTGGCACCGCGCAAGCGCTCACGCTGCTGCACCCCGTGCTGCGGGCGGACGGCATCGACAGCGTCGCGGTTGAGGACCCCGGCTCGCTTGGCGCCCGCCAGCACCTCCAGAACGGAGCCCTGGCCACCCCACCGGTGCCGGTTGACGACGGTGGCGTGCGCGTCGACGCGCTGCGCGCCACCGGCGCCCGCGCGGTGCTGCTCACGCCCGCCCACCAATTCCCCACCGGCGTGGTGACGAGCGGCGAGCGCCGCCGCGAGCTGCTGCTCTGGGCGAAGGACGGCGGGCTGATCATGGAGGACGACTACGACGCGGAGCACCGCTACGACCGGCCGCCGGTGGCCGCGCTGCGTGCGTTGCTGGCCGACCAGGTGTGTTACATGGGCAGCGTGTCCAAGCTGCTCGCGCCCGCGCTGCGGATCGGCTGGGTGGTACCGCCGCCCCGCTACCGCGATGCGCTGACCGACGCGAAACGCTTCACCGACCTAGGCAATGCCGTGCTGCCGCAGCTGGTGCTCGCCCGGCTGATGGAGTCCGGCGACTTGGAGCGGCATCTGCATCTGCTGCGCGGCCGTCACCGGCGGCGCCGCGACGCGATGATCGACGCCATCGCCGAGCACCTGCCGGGCGCGGTCGTGCACGGCGCAGCGGCCGGCCTGCACCTTACTGTCACGTACGCGCCGGAGGTGCCTGACACCGAGCTCGCCGCCGCCGCGCTCGCCCGGGGCGTGAAGTGCCAGCCGCTGTCGTGGCACCGGCAGATGCCCGGCCACCCCGGGCTCGTCCTCGGCTACGCGGCCACCCCGCCGGGAGCCATCGCCGAAGGGGTGGCGGCGCTTGGCGAGACGCTGCGCGAGCTGGCCTGACGCCGCCTTCGGACGAGGTTACCGACGCTGTCCACGAGCCCTTGGCCACCGCCGGGCGCGGACCGCTGTAAGCCACGCACCTGAGACAGCAGGCGGACGCCCAGCGTGAGACAACCAGGAGAGCGCAGGCCACAGTGTCGGCCCATGGCACCAAAGCCGAGCACCTACAGGCGACGTGTAGATACTCACCATCCGCGTCATGTTCTCGCGAGTGATGACGTCTGAATAGCACTCATGACGCGGTACTGAGTAGGACTCCGTCAGGGCGTGTGTGATGCGTGATCAACCTTGCCGGTCCGGATCCGCGTGGAAGGGCGGATCCGGTAGGAAGACGGTCGTGACAAGTAGGCAACTCACCGACAGTCAGCGGAAGTTGCTCGGGCCGTTCCTGCTTATGGGCGAGTACGGCCCGTACCCCGAGCGGCTGCGGGATCAGTTCGAGGGGGTGACATCTGACGGTTCAGGACAGGCGCGCGGTGGCGTGAGATGCCAGACGAGTTCGGGCCCTGGCCGACCGTCTGCGGACGCTTTCGGGTCTGGCGGAATGCAGGCGTCATCACCGCTCTGCTGGGGGGCCTGATCGCCGAAGCCGCCACTCCAGGGCGCGGACGCCGACCGCCCACCCCAGGGCGCGGACGCCGACCGCCCAGCGCTTGCAGTGGGGCCTGCGCGCTGGAGCAGCGCTTACGACTCGGTCCGCGACAGCGGAGATCGGCTTTAGAAGGTCGACGGCCGAGCGGGACGCGAGGTCCCGGACGCGTTACCCGATTCCTGCTATCAGGGCCGTGGCGGAGAGAGCCAGCGCTCCGAGGCCGCCGACCATCCCCGCGATCGTGGCATCCCGGTGGTCGGCCGCACCACTCAAGTGGGTCCCGCAGCTGCGCGACCTGGGCTGTCCGTCAGGTGCTCTCAGTCGGGAAGCCCGTAGCGGACTCCAGTGAGCCGCTCGGAGAGATCCCAGAGCCGACGGGCGGTGTCAAGGTTCTTCGCGGATTCCGCGGGCTGTACGAGTGTCGGGTAGCCCTTGGACTCGTTGCGTCCGTCGGGTCCGATGAACTGGCCGCTCCGGGCTTGCGGTTGGACGGCGGCGTAGAGCTGGTTGAGGGCGCCCTTCTCGGCGCGCGATGGCGGGCGGAGCCGAGTGAACACTCGGGGACTCACGCGCGGGAATCCTGGGTGTCGGCAGACGACCGTCTTCTGACACGCGGACCCGTGATCACGAACCCGCAGGCTTCCGTCTACGCGCTGTGCGCCAACGTGCCATGGCCTGGAAGAAACGCGGCCCCAATCATGCGCGGGCTCGGGGTACTGCATCTTCGGTGGACTCCCGGTGCCCGCGTGGGCCGGCTGAACGGGCCGGGCCCCGGCCCCGGGTGGGCGGTGTGGCGGGAAGAGACACCGACCGCGTAGGGCAGATCTCGTTCCTCCAGCCCGGTGATCGCCCAGCTGGTCCAGGCCGACGAGGACACGGTGCGGGAGGTGATCCACCGGTTCAACGAGCTCGGCCTGGCCTGCCTGGACCCTCGATGGGCGGGAGGCCGTCCCTCCGAAAGCGACGCCGAGCTCGACCGCATCGAGCACGTGCTGGAGCACTTCCCCGACCGGGTCTTCGCCCTCGACGAGTTCGGGCCCCTCCAGATCCGGCCCACCCAAGGCTCCTGCTGGGCCGAACAGGGCAAGCCCGACCGGCTGCCGGCGACCCACCGCCGCACCCACGGCGTCACCTACGTCCGCGGCTGCTACTCCGCGGGCGACGACCGCCTGTGGAGCCTCAACCGCCGCCGCAAGGGCACCGCCAACAGCCTGGCAACGCTGCGACAGTTCACCCCGGCCGACTCCCACCACCGCAGCCACCCCGCACAGACCCGGGCCCTGCACCGCTGCCTGCGCCGGCGCAACACCAACGCCCGCCACCCCGACGTACTCGCCGCCCAACGCCGAGAACGCGCCCGCATCCGCAGCCAGAAGGGCACCCGCTGGGGCGGGCGCCCACTCGCCGCCGCAGCCTGACCGCTCAACCCTGTGGCCCGGAAACGATCACTGGGCAGCTCAGCCATCGGCCACGCCTGTCGGGCCGGGAAGCGGTGGGACAGGGGGAGCCGATGTCAAGGACGGGGTAGGGGGTGTGCCTGTCCCCGTGCCCGGTGCCGCTTTGTGTACGACCAGGTCACCGCGGTCATCAGGGCCGGGATGGCGAACAGCGGGGCGAAAGCGAACCCCCAGACGGTCTGTGCCGTACCGCTCGACATGTAGGTCTGGCTCTCGACGGTGAAAGCGACCACGAGTTGCCACAGCGCCACCAGAACCAGGACGCCCGAGGCGGTCCAGGCCAGCGGGGCGAGGACCCTGGGGTGCAGCGGCCTCCACCGGTCGCTGACGAGGAGCAGCGGAAACAGAGCGGCCAGTTCAGTGAGGACGGAGAGGCCGACGACGTATGCGATGCCCCAGCCTGGGATGTCGAAGACATCGCGCAGCACCTGGTCGCTGTAGCCCACATAGACACCGGACGCCATGGCGATGCGCCACAGGCCGGACGGGACGGCACACAGAGCGATGGCGTGGGCGGCGCGGCGAGCCCAGACAGGCGCAGGTGCGCAGGCGGGGAGAGGGGCGGTCGCTGTCGTCATGACGTACATGCTGGCCCTGGACACGGCGGCCACGCTTCGTCCGCTACGGCGGACCGTATCCGCCCTGCGGATGAGGGAGCACCCGCTGAGGGAGGACCTGAGGAGGGCTCACTCGCCGCACGAGCTGGGTTGTTCACGTCCGGCGATCGAGGGCATCGCGAACAACCCGG
Organism: Streptomyces azureus; assembly: GCF_001270025.1. Classification (NCBI taxonomy): domain Bacteria; kingdom Bacillati; phylum Actinomycetota; class Actinomycetes; order Kitasatosporales; family Streptomycetaceae; genus Streptomyces; species Streptomyces azureus. Next base: position 4,474 of record NZ_DF968205.1, read on the forward strand.
TGAACGTTCGCGGTCACAGCACTAGCCATGTGTTGTGACCGGGATGGTTCACCGGGTTGTCATGCCGCCTCGGTGATGGGGCGTGCTTCCCAGCGGATGGCCTTCCACTGCGGATGCGAGCACACTCGCGTCATTGGGCGGCCAGCCCATCGGGATGGCGGGCGTTGGCGTTGCGTCGGCGCAGGCGGCGCTGGAGTTCGTGGGCCTGAACGAGGTGGTCGGGGTGGTGACCAGGCTCCGGGCGTGGGCGCAGGATCTGCGGTCGGTGAGGAACAGCGGGCCTCGGGTGCCGCTGGCGTGGTACCACCGGCATCAGCCGACTCCGGCTTGTCATGTCAGGCCGCGCCGAGCCGGTCGGTGGGCCGTGCGGGCGACCGGGTGCTGGTGCAGCGGTCCGCCTTCGCGGGATCCACGTTCGCCTCGAGCGCTGGCACAGCCCAGCTCAACACCACGCATGCCGATCAGAAAGAACGAACCGCGACACGCGATCCTTCACCGGTTCTCGCGGAGTCGGAGGAGGGGCAGCGGGGCCGACGGGCGGTGCAGGTAAGCGAAAAGTGCCGCTGCCCTGGGCGGGGCGTTCGGCCCCGCCCCTCCTCATGTGCTGGCTCAGGCGCCGCGTTTGACCGCGAGGAAGCTGGCGGTCTGGCCGGCCCGGGCCAGGGTGGGCCCGCTTCCGTGGTTCGCGGCCCGCAGGACCGTCCCCGCCAGGGTCTGGCGTTGGTTGATCCCGGTGGGCCAGCGGGGCAGGACGATGCCCTCGTACTCGTAGTGGAAGTCCGAGATGGGCGTGTCCGGCTGGCCGCGGCCCGTGAGGGTGAAGTGCACGCCGGGTCCGTTCGTGGCCTTACCGGTCATGTCCATCGCGAGGGGTTCCTCGCCTGGGTCCGTGGGGAAGACCAAGGCTCCGCTGACCACCCCACCCGGCTCGACAGAGAGCCTCAGCTCCAGTTGCGCGAAGCGGAGCGTGTTGAAGTCGTCGACCGGTTCGGGGCGGTCGAGGAAGCTTCGGTAGGTGTAAGTGCCGGCCAGGTCCGCTGTGTCCATCGCCGCCTCCGTGTCTCGATGCGTCGGTTGTCCCTGCCTAGGGTTCGGTGGTGATCAGGGATACGCTGCCGATGCGGGGACGGGACTCGGGCGGGACCGTCGGCATGACCGTGCGGGTGCGCGCTTCCGGTCCGGCGCCGGGCGGTGGGCCGAGCGGGGCCGGCGTCACCACGACGGGCGGAATGCCCTCGCCGTCCCACCGGCCCAGCCGACGCAGCTCGGTCAGCTGGTCGGTGATGTCGAACTTGAAGCTGAGCCCCGACCCGCCGTGCTCGTGATGGTGGGCATTGCTGCCGACCGCGCCGAAGAAGTGGAGGTGGCCGATGAAGTACGGGCCTTCCGGGTCGAGATCCTCTTCGTGGTCCGGCCGGGCGCCGACGTAGACGCGGTAGTTCGTTCCGGGCGGCGTGTCGGCGCGTACCTCGTCGATGTTGAGGATGGCGCGGGACGGGGTCTCCGGTGAGGCGGCCTCCGGCAGGGCCGAGGCGCGCGCCGTGGGCTCCGGGCTCAGGGGGACAGTGACGCTCTCTGCGCCCAGGCCGGTCGGCCCGGTGGTGGCCACGACCGTCTCCGGCGGGGGATTGGCGCCGGCGGCCAGCATGGCGACGAGGCGCTCGGGAGGCTTGAGGCCGACACCCTCGGTCAGGGATTCGTACATGTACCCGAGCTGCTGTTCGTCGAGGAGGTCCTGGGACGTGAACCCCACCTGGTTGCCCTGCGCGTTGCGGAAGTGGTGGGTAAATCCGAGCCAGTCCGGGTCCGTCGGGTTCTGGTGGTCGGGGTTGGTGAGCCAGGCGGCCCAGAGGCGGTCGATGTTGGCGTGATGGAGCCAGAAGACGGGGTCGCGGGGCGAGAAGAACTGGGACATCACACCGCCCACGAAGCCGTGGATGAGGTTGTGGGGCTGCATCTCCAGCTGACCGGACCCGCCGAGGTTCAGGTGGATCAGCTGGCTGTCGGTGTCTGCGCTGCCGAACTGCGTCACGCCGGTGAAGTGCGGTGCCTGCATGGCGTTGTGCGGGTTGACCTCGGGCCACTGGATGGAGTGCCCGGCCGCGGCATCCGTGTCGCGATCGGGAGCCCCCAGGAACAGGGGGTTGTCCCCTTTCCCGTCGGGCCAGTCAGGGCTCAGGAACTCGATCGGCAGGCGACGGCACGCCTGGGACTCCGGGCTGTTCGGGTCGCCGTTCGTGACGCGGGTGTAGTTCCAGTACGGCAGGGCCCAGTCGTCGGGGCCGTTCAGCTCGTCCTTGATGACGTGGCGCACGATCTCCTCGAAGCAGAGGATGTAGGCGCGGTGCCAGGGCAGGAAAAACCAGCCGCCGTGCGGGCAGTTGTTCCACTCCGGGTTGTCGCTGTCGCTACTCGTACCGTGGATGTTGGCCTGGAAGAGCCAGCTCGTCGGATCCGTCTCCGGCTTGCCCTGCATCGCCCGTACCGCTCGGGCGTACCACAGGAGCTGATCGTCCCAGGCTTCCGTCATTTTCGTCGTGTCACGACGTGTTCGAACCGCTCCGGCCATGGCTGTGCCCTCCTGGGTGAGGAGTGGAGGAAAGGCGCGGCAGCGAATGCCACGGGGGCGCAATGCCGCTCAAGGACGTGTCGCGCCTACCCCTGTGGGAGGTATCCACTTCCAGCGTCGCATCGAGTCACGCGGATGCAACTCGAGGGGTTTGAGGGGGAACGGCACGAGGTCAGCGCACGACCAGCGCGGCTGTCGCGGTGACGACGACCGCCGAGCCGAGCGCCAGCAGGACGGGCGAGCCCGCCAACTCCCCGGTGACCTGTCGGCGCTGAGCCACCGCCAAGGCTGTCAGCGCGCCCCGCAACAGCACGCCCGCGACCAGCGCGAGCAGCAGCACATGCATCCACTCCGGCACGTGTGCCGCCTCGGTGACCCAGCCGCCGACGAGCGGGCTCAGACAGGCGACGATCAGCCACGGGGTCAGGCGCCGTCGGCCTCGCGCCTCCAGCACCGCCGTGAGCGCGAGTCCCTCGCTGACGGAGTGCACGAAGATCGCGGCCACCACGGTGACCGAGGGCAGCAAGACCACGGACATACCCTCCACGAAACGGTGCAGTACGAGGGCCACGGCCATCCCGCCGCACGTGAGGCGCCCGGGTTCACCCTGTCGGCCCGTCCAGCGCCCGACCGAAAAGAGCGCGAAGGTGGCCACGACGACGACCGGCACCACCCAGCCGGGCGCCCCCACCTCCTTCGCTTCTTCCAGAGCGTGCGGCACGATGTCAACCCCGGCCACGGCCAGCAGCACGCCCGACGCCGCCCCGAGCAGCACCGTCGACCGATGCGACCAGCGCCGCCCCAGCCAGGCCCCGGCCAGGGTCCCCACCGTGATCAATACGAGCCCCACGTACTGAGCGCGATCGAACTCCCCCCACGACAGCACGGCCCCCGCCCCCGCATCGACCACCGCACCCATCGCGGTTCACCTTTCGTGAAGCGAGTGCACCAGGAACACCCTGCGACGCTGTCACGTGTCCCACCCGCCCGCATCCCGAGGGACATGGGCGTGGCATTCTGACGGCATGGGGGCAGCCGTTCGGGTGAAGCCCCATCTCCTGGCCCCCGGTCCACCCGGCCCCGTAGTCCTAACGAGCTCGTGCATGGTTGGCGGGGAGACGTGAGAATGAGCCTCTCCGTGTCGTCACGCCGACCCGGCAGTCACGCTGATGTCGAGCGGATCTTCAGGGCGTGCTCATCGCAGCGCAGAATCTCCAGCTCGTAGTCCGGGTGATCGCTTCCGGGGAAGGAGATGCTCAGTCGACGATCCTCCACGAGCCGCCATCGACCGGGCACCGATTCGGGAGCGTCCACAGGACCCACGAGGTAGTCGATGAACGTACCGTCCGGCAGGAATGCCAGCCCACCACGACCGCGCGCAAGCGGGAAGTCGTAGTCGTCAGGCCGATAGACCGTTACACCTTCGGTGTCTTCCTCGAAGGAGTGCCACCACCTCTGGAACAGACTACGAGGAAGTTCGTTCATCGCTTAACCACCTCGCTATCACAATGCAGTTTGCCCCTTTTGTTCGAATATGCCTACTCTCGAGTGTAGGGGTGGTGGGAGGGTGCCCGCACAGTAGGACGACCGGGTCCCCGTCCAAGTGTGAGCTTCTTGCTTCAGCGCCCCACCGCACGAAAGCACCATCTCCAGACACTGGCAGGAGAGACCCCATGTCTGACGAATCATCCCTCCGCAGCGCTTCCCCTGAGTACATCGACTGGTGTGCCACGATGAGAAATCACCGGCAACTCCTCGACACCAAACCGGACTACGCCGAGAACTGCGTGCTGCTCGAGGAGGCCGCGTCCGCCTACGAAAGCGGGGAGCGGAGAGTGGCGAGAGAAGAAGGCGTGATCGACGTCCCCGTCGTCGTGCACGTTGTGCACAACACCGATGAGCAGAACATCAGTGATGCACAGATCCGCAGTCAGATCGCCGTGCTGAATGATGACTTCGGGAAGAAGAATCCGGACATCAGCAAGGTGCCGACGGTCTGGCAGAGTGTCGCCGGCGATGCCCGCATCCGCTTTCACCTCGCTACCGCCGACCCGCTCGGGCGACCCACGACCGGCATCACGCGTACCAGGACCTCGGTCACCAGCTTCGCGGCCCCTGACCCCAATTCCCCCGACCCCGAGAAGAGAAAGGACAACAAGGTCAAGTTCTCGCAGAGTGGCGGCCAGGATGCCTGGCCCGCAAACGCCTACCTCAACATCTGGGTCTGTCAGCTGACAAGAGGGCTGCTCGGCTACGCGCAGTTCCCGGGTGGTCCGGCGTCCACGGACGGTGTCGTCGTCACTCACACAGGCTTCGGAACCAACGGAACCGCCGCCAGGCCGTTCAATGGAGGCCGCACGACAACGCACGAGGTCGGGCACTGGCTCAACCTGCGACACATCTGGGGCGAGCAGCGGGGGTGTGCCGGCGACGACCTCGTCGCAGACACTCCCAACCAGGAAGGGCCCAATATCGAGAGTCCAGCCTTCCCTCATGTGACGTGCAGCAACGGGCCGAACGGGGACATGTTCATGAACTACATGGACTACACCGACGACGCGGCGATGTTCATGTTCACAGAAGGCCAAGTGGCCCGGATGCACTCCACGTTCCAAAACGCCCGTAAGTCGTTTGCGGCCCGCCAGGCCGTCCTGGCGTAACCACAGGGGTTGTGGGAGATCGCCAAGCCGCTGATCCCTCCGTTCGCGGCCACGTACTGGTCAGCGGCTGTGCGTGGCGGTCACTGCCGCCGTGCTTCGGGATATCGAGGTCAACGTGCCCGCGCCGCGGCTGCCGTGATCCGGGCCCGGGTCGTCGAGTCGGCCTGGCGGCCATCACCGTAACCACCAGGGTGTTCGTGATGGACAGCAGCGGCCACTTCCACCGGCGCCACCTGCTCGCCGAACCCGCCGTCACCTTGGGGGATCTCCGCCTGGTGGCGGGTATTTGCCTGGTACGAGGCCGGGGGAGGCGGAACGGCTCCGGGGTGAGTTATCGGAGTTCGTTGCCGATGTATTCGGGTCGTTGCCGCGGCGGGATCAGCGGTGGTGGGGTGAGTGTTGTGAGCGGGGTCTGTTTCCCAGCGGGTTCGTAAGCGGCCAAAGCCGTGGAGCCAGGCGATGGCGGACTCGGCAACCCATCGCACCCGGCCCAGGCCGGGAGGCGGCGCGCCCGTTCCGCCATCGCTTGCGGCGTCCGGACGTCGATGCCGATGGCTGCGGCAGCCTCAAAGTCGCCCATTCCTTGATCCGCACGCCGGAAGTGTGCCTCCCGCAACCCAACCACCCTGGTTACACCGTTCGTCGACGGGCCCGGCCGTCGGTTGAACGCCGGGCGTTCCAGACTCCGTCTTCTGTTGGCGCGGTCAGGTTGTCGGGTGTTGGTCCGGCGGGAGGATCAGGGTGGGTTCGAGGACGGTGTGGGGGGTGGGGGATTCTTCCGGGGCGGGGGTCAGGGGGGCGCGGGTACCGCGTTGTTGGCGCCAGCCGGCCTGGGCGGCTACTACGGCTACGTAGGGGATGACGACCGAGCCGATGAGGGCGCCGATGGCTACGGCGGGCCAGTGGGCCCAGGTGAGGGCCATCAGGACGACGCAGGCGGTGCGGATCAGCATGGCGGTGAAGTAGCGGCGCTCGCGGCCTTGCAGGTCCCGGGTCAGGCCGGTGCGGGCCTGGGTGATGGACTCGGGGCGGGGGGCTTCCCGGCGCCACGGGCTGGTGCTCATCGGGCCTCCGTTCGTCGTACGCGAAACGGCTGCGCGGGTGACCCGTCCCTGGTCACCCGCGCAGCCGTGCTGGCCGGCCCTCTGCGATGTGCCGCCGGGTCAGTGCACGTCCTGGCCCTGCTCCCGCTGCTCGACGGCGTGTTCGTCGTGCTCGGTGTGCTCGGCGTGGGCCAGTTCCTCGCGGGTCGGCTTCGCGATCTGACCGCCGTAGAGCCAGCGGCTGAGGCGGTGGCGCAGGACTTCCTTGCGGTGGTGCGGGTTGGGTATGCCGTTGTGCTCGGGTGCGGGCGCCGGCAGGGGCTGGTAGTCCTGCCTGGACAGCAGCGCGTACTGCGTGCCGCGGTCGAGGGGTTCGTGCACCTCGATGAACTCGCCGTGCGGGAGCCTGCGGATCCTGCCGGTCTCACGGCCGTGCAGGAGCTTGTCGCGGTCGCGTCGCTGGAGGCCGAGGCAGATCCGGCGGGTGACGACGTAGGTCAGTACGGGGACGACGAAGAAGCCGATGCGTACCACCCAGGTGACGGAGTTGAGGGACAGGTGGAAGCGCTCGGCCAGGATGTCGTTTGCGCCGCCGAAGAACAGCACCAGGTAGAGCGCGATGAAGGCGCAGCCGAACGCGGTCCTGGTGGGGTGGTCGCGCGGTCGGTCGAGGAGGTGGTGTTCCTCTTTGTCCTTGGTGACCCAGGCCTCGAGGAAGGGCCACAGGGCGAGCACGGCGGCCATCAGGGTGGGCACGACGACGGCCGGGATCAGGACGCCGAGGTTGACGGTGTAGCCCCACAGGACGAACTCCCAGGGCGGCATGGCGCGCAGGGCGCCTTCGAGGAAGCCCATGTACCAGTCGGGCTGTGATCCCTGGGAGATCTGGTCGGCGCGGTAGGGACCGTAGGCCCACACGGGGTTGATCTGTGCGATGCCGGCGACCAGGGCGAGGAAGCCGGTGACGAGGAAGAAGAAGCCGCCTGCCTTGGCCGCGTAGTTCGGCATCAGGGGCTGGCCGACGACGTTCCGCTCGGTGCGGCCGGGGCCCCGGAACTGGGTGTGCTTGTGGTAGAAGACCAGGATCAGGTGGACGGTGACCAGGGCCGTGATGATTCCGGGCAGCAGCAGGATGTGGAAGCCGTAGAACCGCTGGATCACGTCGTGGCCGGGGAACTCGCCGCCGAAGAGGAACATCGTCAGGTAGGTGCCGACCACCGGGATGGCGAGGGTGACGCCTTCGGCGATGCGCAGGCCGGTGCCGGAGAGCAGGTCGTCGGGCAGTGAGTAGCCGAGGAAGCCTTCGAGGATGACCAGGACCAGGAGCACGAAGCCGATCAGCCAGTTCATTTCGCGCGGCTTGCGGAACGAGCCGGTGAAGAAGTGGCGCATCGTGTGCACGCAGAGGGCGGCGATCATGGTGAGGGCCGCCCAGTGGTGCAGCTGGCGGACGAGCAGGCCGCCGCGTACGTCGAAGCTGATGTCGAGGGTGGAGGCGTACGCCTGCGACATCGTGACGCCGTGCAGCGGGGCGTAGGAGCCCTCGTAGACGGTCTCGGCCATGCTCGGGTCGAAGAACAGGGTGAGCCAGACGCCGGTGAGCAGCAGCACGATGAAGCTGTAGAGGGCGATCTCGCCGACCATGAACGACCAGTGGTCGGGGAACACCTTGCGGATCAGGCTGTGGAAGCTGTAGATCCCGAGCCGTCCGTCCGCCCAGTCAGCGATGCGGACGCCTTTGGATGTCTCGGTGCGCGCACCCGGCGGCGCCGTTTCGGTCGTGCTCATCTGCGCGCACCCTCCCCTCGCCGCTCGGCCGTCACTGGCACACCCGGCCCGGCCGGTAAGCGGTCGGTCGTCGGGTCGGCCTGCTGCGGCGCAAGCGGGCCCGTGCCTTGGAGCAGCTGAAACGGTATCCGCGCACGGTGGGGCCGAACAAGCGTCCTCAAGTCGGATTGATGTTCCAACTCAAGTCCTCCTCAAGGAAGTTGCGAGTAGGGAGGCTCTGCCGTGCCGGGCCTGCGGGGAGGCCGGTCGTGGTGGGCGCGGCTCGGCGGGGGCGGCGGGCGTCCGGGCCGTGTGGGGGGTGGGGCGGGGCCGCCGGCACCGCCGCGAGGGCCGTCGGGGCGGGGCTGTGCGGGCCGCGCAGGGCGGCTCTCAGCACCCGTGGCCGTAGCGCCGTGGCTGGGGGTGCGGCCGCCTTCAGGAGGTGGAGCAGCGCCGTCGCCGCGTACGGGTCGCTGGTCGCGGCTGCCGCGATCCGGGCGTGGTAGCGCCGGCCGAGCCGGGTGCCGACGCCGGAGTCCTGGTCGCTCTTCGCCGCCCGTACGGCGCGGGTGCTCGTCCGCCAGGCGGGGGCCAGGCGGTGGGCGAGGGCCCGGCGCAGCCGGTAACCGAGGCCGACGGCTGTGCCGTGGTCGGCCAGCATGTGGCCGAGGACGAGGGCGGACTGCACCGCGGTGGTCATGCCCTGTCCGTGGGCCGGGTCGAAGGCGGCGAAGGCGTCGCCGAGAACGAGGAACTGGTCGGGCCAGCGCCGCAGTTTCTCGAAGTGCCGCCAGCGGTTCTCGGTGGCGCGGCAGACGTAGACCGGGCCGAGCGGGGTGGCGGCCCGCAGGACGTCGTGCAGCAAGGGGTGGCGCAGGCCGCCCGCGGCGTGCAGCAGTCCCGCGTGGCCGGTGGGCGCCTTCCCGCCGTCGCCGGTGCAGATCGACACCGACCAGCGGCCGCCCTCCAGGGGGTTGAGCATGCCCTGGGCCGGGTTGTCGGGCGAGGGCATCAGCAACAGGCTCTTCCAGTCGGCGACGTGGCCGACGGGCGCGGTGAACACGGCGGTGGCGACGGCGGTGCCGGCGTCGGCCACGGTCTCGCGGGGAGGCTCGTAGCCGAGTTCGGCGAGCCATTGGGGGGCGCGCGAGCCGCGTCCGGTGGCGTCCACCACGAAGTCGGCGGACAGCAGGCGGCGCAGGCCCCATCCGTCGGGCGCCTTGCGGTCGCGCCGGCGTATCCACACGCCGGTGACGGTGTCCTGGGGGCCGGGCTGGAGTGCGACCGCCTCGTGCTCGGCCAGGAGGGTCACCTTGGGGTCGGCGAGCAGCCGGTCGCGGGTCACCGCGTCGATCAGGTCGCGGCTTGCGCTGAGCATCGACAGGCCGGAGCCGACGCGAGGCAGCCAGCCGCTCGGGCCGAGCAGCAGCATGTCCTCGGGCATGCGGACGTGCACCGCTCCGGCGTCGGTGAGGTCTTGGACTATGCCGGGGAACAGCTGTTCCAGGCCCTGTTGGGCGGCTTTCATGAGGCTGTGCGTGTGCCTCGCCTGGGGCAGGCCCCGGCGGCGGACGGGTCCGCGCGGGACCCAGTCGCGTTCGACGACGGTGACCCGGTCCATGAAGCCGGCCAGGGCGCGGGCCGCGGTGAGCCCGGCGAGAGACGAGCCGAGGACCACGGCGTGGCCGTGGCCGCCGCCCCCTCTTGCGGTCTCGGCGGCATGTGCGTGCACACTCACTCGGTTGCCCCCTCCGTGTGGGTCGTTCTTGCATGATGCGGGCAACGGCGGTCCGCGCGGCGGGGATCAGCCGGTGGGGAGCGATGGCTCGAGGGTTCGTCGACGGGGCCGCGAGGGGGATTCGAGCGGCTTTCGCGTACGCGGCGGAAAACGTCGGCGTCTTCGCGCCGCGCGGCGAAGTGCGGCGGGGGCCCCCGGCCCGCCGGGCAGGGGCCGGCCGGGCGGGCCCGGGGGCGTCTGCCGCGGCGGTCGTGGCGGGCCGCGTGTGCCTCTCGGGCCTTCTCAGACGCGGACGGTCTTGAGGGCGCGGGCCCAGGACTCCAGCTGGTCGAACAGGACGGGCGCGGACTCGTCGTGCTGCTCGCCCGGCTTGAACAGGGACCAGTTCTCGAAGTCGGTGAACATCGAGAAGGACAGCTGCTGGCGGACGTGCGCCAGGCGCAGTTCGCTGGCGATGGCGCGCAGGTGCTCGATGGCGCGGGCGCCGCCGAGGGTGCCGTAGGAGACGAAGGCGGCGGCCTTGTCGGCCCACTCCTGGTGCAGGTAGTCGATGGCGTTCTTCAGCGCGGCCGGGACGGAGTGGTTGTACTCGGGGGTGACGAAGACGTATCCGTCGTAGGCGGCGATCTTCGCGGCCCAGGCCTTGGTGTGCTCGTTGCGGTACTGGTGGCGGGCTGCCGGGACGGGCTCGTCCAGCAGCGGCAGCGGATGGTCGGCGAGGTCGACGAGTTCGTACTCGGCGGCGGGGCGGGCGCCGGCCCGGTCCATGACCCAGTCGGCGACCGCCTTGCCGTTGCGGCCGGGGCGGGTGCTGCCGAGGATGACGGCGATCTTCAGGTCGCTCACGGGGGCTCCTTCGTGGGGGGGCTCAGGTGTTGGCAACGGGCGCTCGAGGCGCTCAGGCGTTCTGCTCGGCCTCGGCCTTGTCGGCCTTGTCGGCCTTGTCGTAGAAGCCGTCCTCGTGGATGGGCTGGATCTCGATCGGCCGGTCGTTGGCCTTGAGCCACTCCTCGCGCAGGCGGGCGGCCTCGTCGTCGGCCTGCGCGGCGGGGACCAGGCGGCCGTCGGGGGTCAGGCGCATCGGCTGCTCGCCCGCCGGGCGCCAGTCGAACCGGGCGGCGATCTTGAACAGGTCCTCCTGGGTGAGCGGGCCGCCGTTGTCCTTCTCGGCCTGCAACGCGGTGGGGTGGTAGTCCTCGTAACCGCCGGGCATGTGGAGGGTCAGGAAGTGCGCGCCCTCGCCGGGAGGGGTGGCCCAGGTGTGCCGGGTGCCGACGGTGATGTGGGCCATGGCGCTCGGGCCGAGTTCGACGACCTCGTCGTCAACCTGGACGATCAGCTTGCCGGAGACGACGAAGTAGGTCTCCGTGGACTCCGCGTGCGTGTGCAGCGGCGGGCCGGACCAGGCCGGTCCCTGGCGGGTCTCCACCAACGACGCCGCCCCGTCCGTCATCTTGCTCGACAGCACGATCTCGAATCCGCGGCGGCCTTCGGGCCGGTCACCGGGGTGGATGATGTACGTCATGGAGTCCTCTCTCGGATCGCGTCGCACGGCGTCTTCGATCTAACCCGCGGCCCGGGTGTCCGACTGCGGCTGCGAAGGCGCGGTTGAACAGGGCGGTTTGCCGTTACGGTCCGCGCGCGCGGCGAGCCGGCCGGGCGGACCGCGAGCGCTGGGACCGCGAGCGTGCGGCGGCTCGGCCGGGGCCGTGCCGGAGGTGTTGTGCCTGGTGACGCGGTTGTGCGCGGGTGCGGGGCCGGGTCCCGGACCGCGCCGGGGGCCGGTGGTTGCGGGGGGCGGGTGGCCGTCGGCGCTCCAGCGGACCCGGGTGCGGCTTCGGGCGGGCGCGGGGGCGGCTGTGGCGGGGCGCGGGCCGTACTGCGGCGGGCGGCAGGCCGGGCTCCGGCGGGAGTGCAGGCGGGCTGGGGCGGGGCTCCAGCGGATCTGAGGTGCTTCTCCGCTGCCTCGCCCGAAGGTTGCGTGGATGGCCTGTGACCGCCGACCACTCAAGGAGGCCCGCCATGTGGGATCTGCTGCGCCCTCGCCGCGTGCTGCGTGAGATCTACCGTTGCCTGGTGGCGTACGGCACCGTTCATACGGGTCTGGATCCGGGTGCGACGGCCGGGGCGCTGCGGGACGCCGCTTCCGAGGACCCGGTGGGCCCTTTGCGGGGGCCGGGGCCGGGCCATCCGGAGCAGGTGTGCGGGGATGTGCCGCTCACGCCGCTGGAGCGTTCCCTGGCGCGGGAGCTGGAGTCGCACTGAGGGGACCCGCCGTGCGCGGCGCCGTCGGTGCCGGAAACGCCGCTGCCGGGGCCTGTGAAGGGGCCCCGGCAGCGGCGGTTGAGATGACGGTCAGGCGGCCACGCGCTCGGCGAGGAACTCCTCCCAGGTGCGCTTGCCCACGTCGTTGCCCTTCAGGGCGAGGTTCTGGCCGGCGCGGTAGGCCTTGCCGGCCTTGCCGGGCATGCGCACGGGCAGCATCGGGCGGCGCTTGCCCTGTGCGGCCAGGTAGCTGCGCAGCAGGTCGCCGAGCGGGTAGACCTTCGGTCCGGCCAGGTCGGGCACGCGGCCGGCGGGCTCGCCGAGGGTCAGCTCGACCAGGCGGGCCGCCACCTCCCGGGAGTCGACCGGCTGGAACTGAAGGCCGCCGGGGGCGGGGACGACGGGCATCTTGGTCATCTTCTGCGCCATCATCCACACGATGTCGTGGAACTGGGCGGCGCGCAGCATGGACCAGGGGATGCCGGATTCGGTGATGATCTTCTCCGCCTCGAGCTGGGTCTTGAACCAGCCCAGCGGCATCGTGTCGGTGCCGATGACGGAGATGTAGACGATGTGGCGGACGCCGGCCTTCTTCGCGGCGTTCACCAGGGTGCGGGCCACCTTGTCGTCGCCCTTGTTGCTGCCGGCGAGGTGCAGCACCGTCTCCACGCCGCGCAGGGCGGCGTCGATGCCTGCGCCGGTCATCAGGTCGACGGCGAAGTACTCGATGCCGTTGGCGGACTCGCGGGGCTTGCGGGCGAGGATGCGTACGTCGTGGCCGGCCTGCTGCAGCAGCGGAACCACATGGCTTCCCAGGGTGCCTGTGCCACCGGTGACCAGAATAGGTGCGGTCATCGCTCCCTTGTCTCCTCTTCGCTCTGGGGTCGGGGTTTCCTGGCGGGTACTGGGGATCGTCCGGTGCTAGACACCCGCGGTGACGCGGGCCGGGCCGAACCAGCTCTCCAGGGCTGCGGTCAGTTCGGCGCTGCCCGGCCCCGCCCAGGCGACGTAGCCGTCGGGCCGGACCAGCGTGGCGGCCGGCAGCCGCGGCGGCACGCTGGGGGTGTCGGCGGGCACCCAGGTGCCGGTGACGATGTCGACGCGGTCGGACCAGGCGGCAGCCCGGTGCTGCGGTCCGTCCGTGACGCCCGTGCTGTCGGTGCCTTCGGTGACGATGAGGACGCCTCGGCCCCGGCACAGCAGTTCCGCGACGCGGGTGCGGCTGCCGTCGGGCAGGTCGAGTGCGTGGTCGGGAGACAGCCGGCGGCCCAGCAGGGGGTGGTCGCCGGGGCAGGTGTCGTAGCGGACCCCGAGGCCGCTGACCATGCCGGCGAAGTGCTCCGCGGCGCTCTTGTCGTCCATCAGCTCGCGCATGACGGCGCGCAGCGGGTCCATCTCCTCGCCGCTGAGGTAGAGGGCGGTGGCGGCGTGGGTGTTGCGCAGCAGCTGCTCGCCGAGGGGGTGGCGCTCGGCGTGGTAGGTGTCGAGAAGGCTTTCGGGGGCGCGGCCGGTGGCCACCGCGGCGAGCTTCCAGCCGAGGTTGACCGCGTCCTGGATGCCGGTGCTCAGGCCCCAGCCGGCCAGCGGCGGGGTGGCGTGGGCGGCGTCTCCGGCGAGCAGGACGCGGCCGCGCCGGTAGGTGGCGGCCAGGCCCGCGCCGTTGCCGAAGGCGGCCATCCAGCGGGCGCTGCCGTGGTGGATGGACTCGCCGGTCATGCGCTGCCAGGCGTCGGCGACGTCGGTGAAGGTCAGCGTGGCGGTGTCGGGGTGGGGCGGCAGGCTCCGGTCGTGGATGAGGACGCGGTGGTAGCCGTCGCCGAGGCTGACGCACAGGACCATGCTGCCGCCGGGGACGTACTCGCCGGTGGGCCGCTGGCTCGGCTCGATGCCCGTCACGTCGGCCATGTACATCCCGCGGGTGGACTCCCAGCCGGGGGCGGCGATTTCGGCCAGGGTGCGGATCGTGCTGTCGGGGCCGTCGCAGCCGACGAGGTAGGAGGCCGTGTCCCGGTGGCGGCCGTCGGGGCCGTCGAGGACCAGCTCGACGCTGTCGGCGGTCTCGGTGAAGGCGACGGCCTCGTAGCCGCGCCGGACGGTGACGCCCAGTTCGCCCAGCCAGTCGGTGAGCAGCTGTTCGGTGCGCGACTGGGGCAGGCCGAGCACTCCGTGGTGGCTCTCGTCGAGCATGCTCAGGTCGAAGCCGACACCGCCGAAGTGGCCGCGCTGACCACGGCGGAACTCCCCCAGGCGGGCGAGCAGGCCGCGCTGGTCGAAGATCTCGGCGACGCGCTTGGTGAAGCCAAGGGCCCGGGACTCCCCGGACGGCGCGGGCAGTCTGTCGTAGACGGTGACATCGGCGCCGCCGAGCCTGAGTTCACCCGCGAGCATGAGGCCCACGGGTCCGGCGCCGACCACTATGACGCGAGTTTCCACTATCCGCTCTCCCTTTGCAGCGTCGAAGACACATATCCGCCCACGACGTCGAGCGCATGTGACGGCCATCATGGCATGAATGTCACTCGCGAAATAGTCGCGCCAGCGGACTCCGGCAGCCTTACGCGTCCGGATCGAGTGACCGAGGACTTTTTCCTGAGCGATCCTCAAGCGACCTTCGAGTGGAATTCAAGCGGACTTCGAACGGAATTCGAGAGCGGGCTCGGGAGGCAGGACGGGGGCGTCCCAGTGGATGCGGTGGGTGAACTGCCAGTCGAGGGGCTCGGGCTTGAGGTCGCGTGCCGGGCGCGTGAGCGGGCTGGCCTTGCTGGCGTTGGTGCGGGCGGCGAGGGCGATGATCCGCTCCACACGGGCCCGCCGCAGCCCCTCGTACGCCGTGAACGCCTGGTCGTGGGGCAGGTCGCGCAGGCAGCGCGCCAGCTGTACGGAACTCTCCACGGCCTGGGATGCGCCCTGCCCGGAGCTGGGGGAGGCCGCGTGGACGGCGTCGCCGACCAGCACCATCCGGCCGCGGCTCCAGGTCGGCACCGGCGGCATGGTCTCCAGCGGGCCCGTGATCAGCAGGTCGGCCGCCTTGGTGCGGGCCAGCAGGTCCGCGGCGGGCGCGCAGTGGCCGGCGAACGCCTCGCGCAGGCGGTCCAGCCACTGCTCCTGCGGGGTCTGCCGGGCCTCGGCCAGCGTCAGCGGCTCGGGGTGCGGCAGGTTGACGAACCAGCCGCCGGAGCCGTCGGCGTGCACCAGGTGGCCGAAGGAGCCGGCGGGGCCGTAGCCGACGTGCAGCCTGCAACCGGTGCCGGGCAGTCCCGTGTCGGCCAGCGGGGCGGCGAAACCGAGCAGGCCGGCGTACTGCGGGCGGGGAGCAGCCGGGTCGATGAGGGCGCGCACCGTGGAGCGGATGCCGTCCGTGCCGATCAGGATGTCGGCGCTTTCCTCGGTGCCGTCGTCGAAGTGGGCGGTGACGCCGTCGCCGGTGTCCTCGGCGTGTACCAGCCGCTTGCCGTGCCGGGTGCGGATGCCGCGGCGGGTGGCCTCGTCGTACAGCGCCCGGTACAGCTCTCCGCGCCAGACGAAGCGGGACGGCGGCAGGTCGGCCGGCAGGGTGATCTCGCCGAGCAGTTCGCCGTCCGCGCTGTGCAGGACGGTGCCGCGCATGGGGGTGCCGACCCGGCGGATGACGTCGCCCACGCCGATCGTGTCGAGGGCGTTGACTCCGTTGGGGGCCAGGCTCAGGCCGCCGCCGATGCCGTCGGCGGTGACGTGGTAAGCCTCGTGGACGCGGGCTTCGATGCCTGCGCGCTGGAGCGCCATGGCCGTGGTCGAGCCGGCGATGCCACCGCCGATGACCAGTGCGGTGCGGATGTGGGAGGTCATAACTCCTGCCTCGGTCGGTCGGGGGCCGTCGGTCGGCCGGCTGCGGGGCGCGCGGACGGCTTCTGCATCGGCCGTGTACGGGCGTCGGCTCGGGATTCTTCGTCCTGCGCCGGCTGATCGCGGGAAGGTTTCCTGGGCCTGGCCGACTTATCCGGCGAGGGTAATTCAGCGGGTGCCTTACGACAACACCCGGCGGATTTATGGTGTTCGACTGCGGAATACCGAGGTTGAGCAGTCGGGCGTTCAACTGTCCACGTTTTCCGCATTGACCGTCGTCGAAATCGGCGGCTACTTTCCCGGGCGGATAAAGCTGGCAGGAATGGGTCCCTTGGGAGTGTGTGATGCACAAGGTCGTATCGCGGGACGGCACCACCATCGCCTACGAGAAGGCCGGCGAGGGACCCCCGGTCGTGCTGCTCGGTGGCGGCTTCCGCGACCACACGGCCTTCGACACGCTCATCCCGTACCTGGCTCCCCACTGCACCGTGTACGCCTACGACCGGCGCGGGCGTGGCCAGAGCGGGGACTCCCCCGACTACACGGTCGAGAAGGAGATCGAGGACCTCCAGGCGGTCATCGACGAGGCGGGCGGCCGGGCGGCGGTCTTCGGCGGCTCCAGCGGGGCGATCCTGGCGTTGGAGGCGGCCCTCGCCGGGGCGAGGATCAGCAGGCTGGCCCTGCTGGAACCGCCCTACAGGGTCCCGGGTTTCCGCACGCCTCCCGCCGGTTTCGCCGAGCGCCTGGACGCGCTGCTCGCCGAGGGGCGGCGCGGTGAGGCCGTCGAGTACTTCCTCGGCGAGCACGTGGGCTTCCCGCCGGAGTGGATCAAGGAGTGGAAGGACAGCCCGCTGTGGCCGTCCAACGAGGCGCTGGCGCACACCCTGCCCTACGACACCGCGGTGATGGGCGACGGCCGGGTGCCGGTGGAGCGGATGGCCGGGCTGCGGATGGAGACGCTGGTCATCAACAGCGACCACACCGGCGACTGGCTGCTCGCAGCGGCCGAGGCGACCGCGGCGGCCCTGCCGAACGGGCGCCGGCTGGAGCTGCCGGGCGTATGGCACCGGGTGCTGCCGGAGGTGCTCGGGCCGGTGCTGGTGGCGTTCGTCACCGCCTGAGACCGGCCGGCGCGCGGGCAGCGCGCACAGTGCCCCCTGCCGGGGCCGCGACGGGGAGACCTGGGCGGACCTGGTGGGGGGCTTGTCGGTGTGCGTGGCCGGCGGGGCTGTCCCCGGCCGAAGCGGTGCTCGGCCGGGGACAGCCCCCGGGTGGGGCGGGGCCCGGCCGGGGTCACCAGGGGATCGGGCCCGATTCGTCCTGGGAGGTGGCCGTGGGGCCGTCGGGGGGCAGCAGGGCCAGGCGTACTGCTGTGACGGCGCCCTGTTCGACCGTCTGGTGGCCGCGGTGGTTGTTCATGTCGGTGGCGGTGAAGCCGGGGTTGGCCGCGTTGACCTTGATCGGCGTGTCGCGCAGTTCCCTGGCATAGGCGAGGGTGAGGGCGTTCAGGGCCGTCTTGGAAGACTGGTAGGTGACCAGGTTGTAGTCGCCGAACCCGCCGGAGAGGTCCGCGTTGAGGGTCAGGGAGCCCACGGCCGAGGACATGTTGACGATGCGTCCGGCCGGGGAGCGGCGCAGCAGCGGCAGCATCGCGTTGGTCACCGTCAGCACGCCGAAGACGTTGGTCTCGTACACCTCGCGCAGCTGCTCGGCGGTGGCCGCGCTGGGCGGGCCGTGGAACGTGCCGTTGATGCCAGCGTTGTTGACCAGGATGTCCAGACGGCCGTACAGCCCGTCGATCGTGGCGGCCGCGTCCGCGACACCGGCGGGGTCTGTCACGTCCAGCGGCAGCGGGTGCGCGTCGAGCCCCTCGGCGGCGAGCGCCTCGGCGGCGAGCTTGCCGCGTTGCGCGTCGCGGGCGCCGAGCAGCACGGTCGCCCCCCGCGCGCCCAGCTGACGGGCGATCTCGCGGCCCAGGCCCTTGTTGGCGCCGGTGACCAGGGCGATCAGGCCGCCCTCGGGGGTGCCGGTCATGCCGCCGTCACCGCCTCGCCGAACCAGTGTGCGAGCGCGTCCGTAAGGCACTCGGCGCCACGCCCGTCGCCGACCCAGGCGACGTATCCGTCGGGGCGCACCAGCAGGGCGGCGGCGCCGTCGAACGGGTCGTCGGCGCCGGCCGTGTGCGGGGACACGGTCACGACGTCGACCCGGTCCTGCCAGGGGGCGGCGGCCTGGCGTACCCGGGCGTCGCCCGCCAGGTCGAGCAGCACTCCGCGTGCGGTGTGCAGCAGCTGCGAGGCCGTGCTCTTCACGCCCGCCTCGTCGACCAGTTCGGCGTTCGGCAGCCGCAGGCCCAGCAGCGGGTGGTCCGGCGCCGTCATGTCGTACCGGATGTCCAGGCCGGTGACCATGCCGATCAGATGCCGGCGGACCTCGGGCAGCTCCATCAGCTCGGCGAACAGCTCCCGCATCGGCTGCATGTGCTCGCCGGTGATGTACAGGCTGCGCTGGGTGAGGGTGTTGACCAGGACGCGGGCGCCCACCGGGTGCCGCTCGTCGTGGTAGGTGTCGAGCAGATGCCCGGGGGCTCGGCCCTTGACCGCCAGCGCCAGCTTCCAGCCGAGGTTGACCGCGTCCTGCACGCCCGCGCTCATGCCCTGCCCGCCGATGGGCAGATGGATGTGCGCGGCGTCGCCGGCCAGGAACACCCTCCCGCGCCGGTACTGGCTCGCCTGCCGGGTGGCGTCGGTGAACTTGCCGATCCAGCGCGGTGTGCCGCCGCGGATGTCCTCGCCGGTCAGCCGATGCCAGGCGCCGGCGACCTCCTCGAAGGAGGGCGGGGCGTCGCCCTTGCGGGGGACGACACCGGCGTCGTAGTAGGTGACGCGGAAGATGTCCGGGCCCTGCTGGAAGGCGAGCACCATGCCGCCGGGCACCCGCTCGCCGTTGGGCCGCGGACGCACCCCGGTCACCCCGACCACCTCGGCGAACGCCATCTCGATGGTGGCGTCGTGGCCGGGGAAGCCGATGCCCGCCCTCTTGCGGACGGTGCTGCGGCCGCCGTCGCAGCCCACCAGGTAGGCGGCGCGCAGCCGCGCCGGGCCGCCGGGGCCGGTCACCGCCACCTCGACGCCGTCGTCGCCGTCGGCGAGGCCGGTCACCTCCCAGCCGCGGCGTACGTCGACGCCCAGCTCGCCGGCCCACTCGCCGAGGACGGCGACGGTCAGCGACTGCGGCACGCCCTTGGCGCCGTAGGAACCGCCCGGCACCTCCCGGTAGTCGAGCGGGACGCCGCCGAAGTGGCCGATGGGGATGGTGTCGAAGCCGCCGAAGCGGGGCAGCAGTCCGCGCTGGTCGAAGGTCTCGATGGTGCGTGCCGTGAAGCCGAGGGCGCGGGACTGGTCGGTCGGCTCCGTCGACTTCTCCAGTACGACGCACCCGACGCCGGCCAGCCGCAGTTCGCACGCCAGCATCAGCCCGACGGGGCCGGCTCCGACCACGATGACGTCGGTGTCCATGACGTCGGTGTCCATGGCGTCGGTGTCCATGACGTCGGTGTCCATGGCGTCGGTGTCCATGCGGCTCATGTCGCTCCCAGGTGAGGATGGGGTGAGGCGGCCCGGACGCCGGTCAGCGCCCGGTCGACCAGGGCGCCTGCCGCACCGGTGTAACCGGCCGGGTCCAGCAGGGCGGCGGATTCCAGGGGGGCCAGTACGCCCTGCAGCTGCGGCAGTTCGGCAAGGACGTCGGCGAGCGGCCGGGAGGTCTCGGCGGCCCGCAGCGACGCCTGCGTCAGCAGTTCCCGGGCGGCCGCAGGGCCCAGCCGCGGAGTCAGGACGGCGCTGACGCGCTCGGAGGCGATCCGGCCGCCGGTCGCCTCGAGGTTGGCGCGCATCCGGTCCGGGTGGACGGTGAGGCCGCGGGCCAGTTCAACCGCGGTGTGGGCGGCGCCGCCGGTCAGCCGAAGGCACTCGCGCAGCGGCTGCCACTCGCTGTGCCACACGCCCGCCGACCGCTCGTCCTCGGTCACCAGGCACTGCGTCAGCACCGCGGCCAGTGCCGGAACCTGGAGGGCGGCGGAGCGGATCAGCGTCGCCAGGACGGGGTTGCGTTTGTGCGGCATCGCTGAGGACGCCCCGCGGCCCGCCGCCTGCGGTTCGGTGACCTCGCCGACCTCGGTGCGGGCCAGCACCAGCACATCGGCCGCGATCTTGCCGAGGGCGCCCGCGGTGTGCGCGAGGGCGGCCCCCAGGTCGGCGATCGGGGTGCGCAGGGCGTGCCAGGGCAGCACGGGGGCCGCCAGGCCGGTCTGGGCGGCGTAGGCGGCGGTGAGGTCGTCGACGACCTCGGCGGCGTCCGCGTCCTGGCCGGCGTGGGTGAGGTAGCCCGCCAGGGTGCCGGCCGCGCCGCCCAGGGACACCGGAAGACGGCCGGCGACCTGCTCCAGGCGCTCGGCGGCCTCCAGCACGAGCTGCCGCCAGCCGGCCGCCTTGAGCCCGAACGTGGTCGGTACGGCGTGCAGAGCGAGCGTGCGGCCGGCCATCACCGTGTCCCGGTGCTCCGCGGCCAGTGCGGCGAGCGCGTCGGCGGTGTGGTGCAGGTCGGCGACGATCAGGCGCAGCGCGCGCCGGGCGACAAGCATCGCGCCGGTGTCGAACACGTCCTGGCTGGTGGAGCCCCGGTGGACGTACTCGACGGCGTCGGGGGCGTCGGCGGCCACCACCGCCGTCAGCGCCTTGACCAGGCCGACGACCGGGTTGGCCGTCTCGCGTGCGGCGAGGGCCAGGTGCCGCAGGTCCAGGCGTTCGGCGCGGGCCGCGGCGGTGATCGCGGCGGCCGCCGGGGCGGGGACGGTGCCACAGTGTGCCTGGGCGCGGGCCAGGGCCGCCTCGGCGTCCAGCATGGCCTGCAGCCAGGCCGTGTCGCCCACCGCCGCCTCCACGGGGGTGCCCGCCCTGACCGGGGAGAGCAGACCGCTGTCCAGGTCGGGGGCGGGGTGGGTGGCCGTGCCCTCGGGGTGGGTGGCCGTGTCCTCGGGGCGGGTGACCGTGTCCTCGGGGCGGGTGACCGTGTCCTCGGGGTGAGTGGTGTTCGTGCTGTCGTGGTGAGTGGTGTTCGTGCTGTCGTGGTGAGTGGCCGTCATGCCGCCGCCTTCGTGGTCTCGCTGCCCAGCGGCGCCCGGCGTGCCCGTGCGGCCGTGCGGTCCCCGGTGGCGGACAGCGCGGGCAGCTCCAGTACGGCCGCGGCGATCGCGTCGGAGTCCTCCAGGGTCACCGAGCCGACGCCCGGCCGGATGCCCGCCGCGGTCACCCAGTGCACGGACTCGGTGGGCACGCCGTAGGCGAAGCGCCGCGGGTGCGGCTCCCCTTGCGCGTCGAGCAGGTGGTAGGGCCGCCCGGTGACGGCCAGGCCGCCGGTCTCGTACGGGACGCCGCTCCGGGCCGGTATCCGGAATGGGCGGCACTGCCCGGTGCGCAGCAGATGTGCCAGCAGCGGGTCCGCGGTGCGCCGCAGATCGATCTCCGGCAGTCGGCTGTCGATCAGCGTGGTGGCCGAGACCAGTACGCCCGGGATGTCGCTGGTGCCGATGAAGCGGCCTCGGTCCGCATCGGTGCCGGCCCGCATCCCGGGACCGAGAACGTCCAGCACCCCCGCGTCCATCAGCGCGGCCATCTCCTCGATACGGGAGGCGGGCGGGCCGATGGACAGGTAGGCGTTGAGCGGCGTGTACCAGCCGTCCAGGTCCTCCCGGTGGGAGTCGGCGTCCAGGCCGCCGTGCTCGACGGCCAGGCGCACCTCGTTGCGCAGGTCCCGCAGCACGTCCAGGGCCGCCTTGAGCGGGCCGGAGACATTGCCCCGGCGGGCCTGGCGCACGTCCTCGTCGAGGTGCCCGCGCAGCCAGGACCGGAAGGCCGCCAGGTCGGGGAAGGACCGGTCGCTGTAAGGGCGGGCGACCAGGCCCCAGTCCCAGCGCTCGGCCGCGTCGATCCCGGCCGCCCGCAGCAGTTCCTGCCGCTGCGGGCCGGGCTCGGCGCGCAGGTAGCGGGCGGCGAAGTCGGCGGCGTGGGCCGGCGTCCGGCGGGCGGCCAGCAGCGTCTCGTAGTAGACGCTCTCGACCTCCCCGGCGATCAGGGGCCACAGGTCGGTGGCGAACCGGATCGGGCCGCGGCCCGGGGCGCGCAGCGCCGCGACGTGCTCGGCCGTCAGCAGGCGTGGGAAGCAGCGGCCGTGGGCGCCCTTCTCGTTCTCGCCGCGTGCCTGGTACGGCACCCCGCGGCGGGAACCGGCGTACAGGCGCGGTTCGCGGCCCGAGGGGCGGTAGACCAGGCGGCCGTCGACGCGTTCGAAGACACCACCGCGGGCACGGGTGAACAGCGCCATGTAGTCGAAGAAGTTCAGGCCCAGGCCGCGCAGCAGCACGCCCTCGCCGGGCGCGACGGACGACAGGTCGACGTCGGCGGGGTTGGCGGGGGCGAGGTAGGTCAGGCCGTGCCGGGAGGCGAAGGCGGCCAGTTCCCGTTCGGCGGGGCCGGGGAGGACGGGCAGGTGTCCCTGCGCCAGCACCACCGCGGACAGGCCGGTCAGCCGGGTGCCGTCCTCCAGCAGCACGGTCTGGGCGGCCGCCGCACCGAGCGGGCCGTCGGCGTCGTCGTCCAGGGCGACGGCGCGCTGGGCGTGCACCCGTACCGTCACATGCGCGGCGGCGTTCGCGGTGACCTGCTGGAATACCCAGGCCAGGTACTGGCCGTACAGGGCACGGGTGGGGTAGCTGTCCGGGCCCAGGTCGCGGGCCTCGGCGAGCGTCTCGTCGTCGTACGCGGTGCCGCGGCCCGGGGTGAGCGCGCTCGGGCCGA
>NZ_DF968206.1:0-31757 GCF_001270025.1 Streptomyces azureus
GTCTGCGCGGTCAAGGCGGTCGAGCGCGAGGTGCTGGCCGCGGCCGACTCGGGTTCCCGCGGTGCGCCGCCGCTGGTGGTGATCACGAGGAGCACGATCGCGGGTCCGGCGCCGGGCCGGGGACCTCACCCGATCAGGGGCGGGTCAACCGCCCCTCGGCGGGCGGCGGATGGCTCACCGGAAGATGCCCGTGTGGCCGAGCGAGTAGCGGCCGGGCTGCGGGTAGACGGCGAGGCCGTGCGGGCCGCTGCCGACGGGGATGCGGGCGAGCTGGGTGCCGGTGCGGGTGTCGATGGCGTACACCTCGGCGTCGTAACGGCCGGACAGCCACAGCACCTTGCCGTCGGCGGAGACACCGCCCATGTCGGGGCTGCCGCCGTCGGGCAGCTGCCACTTCTTGGTCAGCTTGTCCTGCGTGAAGTCGAAGACGGAGATCGTGCCCTCGCCGCGGTTGGACACGTACATCTCGCGGGAGTCGCGGCTGACGTACAGGCCGTGGCAGCCCTTGCCGGTGGGCATCAGGGTGGGCTCGGTGAACTTGTCGCCGTCCAGGACCCACATGCCGTGGGCCATCATGTCGGCGATGTAGAACTTCTTGCCGTCGGGCGAGACCTTCACGTCCTGCGGCATGGCGCCCTCGAACGGCAGCCTCTGCTGTCCGACGACCTTCATCTTCTCGGTGTCGACCTTGAGCAGTTCGCCGCTGAACTCGCAGGAGACGATGAAGTAGCGGCCGTCGAGGGAGAAGTCGGCGTGGTTGACGCCGTAGCAGGAGACCGGGACCGTCTTCTTGCGCTCCATGGTGTGCGGGTCGCGGAAGACCAGTTCGCGGTCGAGAGAGGCCATGACGACGGCGTATTTGCCGTGCGGCGTGAAGTAGAGGTTGTACGGGTCGTGGACCCGGACCTCCTTGCCCGCCTTGCCGGTCTTCGGGTCGATCGGGGTGAGGGTGTGGCCGCGGTTGTTGTTGACCCAGAGCGTTTTCAGGTCCCAGGAGGGGACGACGTGCTGGGGCTGCCGGCCCACGGGGATCGTCTCGATGATCTCGTACGTCTTCGGGTCGATGACGGAGACGGTGTCGGACTCGGTGTTGGGGACGTAGACCCGGGACGGGAAGTCCTTGACCGCGGGCGACAGTTTGTTCGGACGGTCGGCCGCGTACACGTCCTCGGGGTCGAGGACGGGCGGCATGCCGGGCAGCCCCTGAACGGGCTTCTTCTCACGCGGCGCGGGCACGGCGGCCTTGGTGCCGCGTGCCTCGGAGGTCCGTTCCCCGCCCTGCGTGCCGCAGGCGGCGAGGCAGGCGAGGGCGGCGCCCACGACGAGGGCGCTTTTGACAAGGTGGCGGTGCATTGCACCATTTAAGGTCCGATACGAGGAGAAACCGGAGATTCGCCCGATCGACGGCCAAGTGAGCTGCCGTCAGTCACCAACATCCCCGGACAGCACACCTGACCGGGCCCGGCCGCCGGAGTCGGTCCTCAGCGGTCGGCGACCCGCATCTCGAACCACGTGGTCTTCCCGCAGGGCAGCAGATCGACCCCCCACCGGTCGGCCAGCTTGTCGACGAGGAACAGGCCCCGGCCGCTGATGTCCATCGCCTGGACCGGCATCAGACAGGGCAGCCCCCGGGACGGGTCACGGACCTCGACGCGGATCCAGCCGCGGCGCCGGTGCATGCGCAGCCCGAAGACACGGGCTCCGGTGTGGCGTACGGCGTTGCCCACCAGCTCGGAGACGAGCAAGACGGCGTCCTCGGTGGTCTTGGGGGTGAGCCCCCAGTGGCGCAGGACGACGACCTGGGTCAGCCGTCTGGCGGTCGCCGCGGACTCGGGGCGGGACGGCAGTGACACCTCCGCCTCCGTCGGGTTGCCGTACAACTCCAGCGCCTTCAGCGCGCGTTCGTCCTCGGCGGTCGGCGACCAGCGCGCCGCGGCCGCTTGTGCGTGTCCCCGCGGCTGTTCCATACCCTCCAGCCCCGCCATGCCCCCATCATGGCTGCCCGGAGCCCCCTTGGGGGCCGTTCCCGGGGAATACACCCCCGGGAACGGGGTGCGGACCGACGAGCCGACGGCCATATGCCAGCGGCGCTTCGAAATCACCCATGACCGTTCTGACCTGTGGTGACGGTCCGCTTCACGGCAGGCGGCGGACTTCCTCGACCGGACATGCTCAAGGGCGCCTCAAGGCTGCCGTAAACCGCCCCATCGAGGGACCCGGGTCAGACGCCGCGTCAATGGCGAGTCCCGGGAGGGGGACTTCAGAGGAACTTCGCCTTGCCCGGCCCCTCCTCCACGAAGCTGCGCATGCCGCGCTCGCGGTCCTCGGTGGCGAACAGGCCCGCGAACCAGTTCCGTTCGATCGCCAGACCCGTGTCGATGTCCGTCTCCAGGCCCGTGTCGATCGACTCCTTGGCGGCACGCAGCGCGAGGGCCGGACCCTGCGCCAGCTTCGCGGCCCAGGCGTGCGCCTGCGCGTACACCTCGTCGGCGGGCACGACTCGGTCCACCAGTCCGATCTCCTTCGCCTCGTCGGCCTTCACCATCCGGCCGGTGAAGATCAGGTCCTTGGCCTTGGAGGGGCCGACCAGGCGGGCCAGGCGCTGGGTGCCGCCCGCGCCGGGGATCAGGCCGAGCAGGATCTCCGGCTGGCCGAGCTTGGCGTTCTCGCCGGCGATGCGGAAGTCCGCGCACAGCGCGAGTTCGCAGCCGCCGCCCAGCGCGTAGCCGGTCACGGCCGCGACGACCGGCTTGGGGATCCGGGCCACCGCCGTGAACGAGTCCTGGAGGGCGCGGGCGCGCAGGACCATCGCGGTGTGGTCCATCGCCTGCATCTCCTTGATGTCCGCGCCGGCCGCGAACACCTTCTCGCCGCCGTAGACCACCACGGCCCGCACGTCCTCGCGGCGCCCGGCCTCCTCGGCGAGTTCCTTCAGCCGGTCCTGTGTGGCGATGTCCAGCGCGTTCATGGGCGGGCGGTCGAGACGGAGCGTGCCGACGCCTTCAGCGACTTCGAGAGAGACGGTCATGGGCAGCAGGTTAACGGGGGCTAACGGCTGAGGCCCCGGTGCTGTCCGTCACACCGGGGCCTCGTCGTCACTTCAGAGTCACTTCTTCCACTTCTCCCACGACATGTTCCAGCCGTTGAGCCCGTTGTCCGGGTCGACGACGCGGTCCTCGGAGTTCTTGACGATCACCACGTCGCCGACCATCGAGTGGTTGAAGAACCACGCGGCCGGCACCTTCTTGTCCCAGCCGCCGCGCACGTCGCGCAGCCCGATGCAGCCGTGGCTGGCGTTGTAGTTGCCGAAGGCGCCGCCCGCCCAGTAGTTGCCGTGCAGGAAGGTGCCGGAGGTGGTCAGGCGGATGGCGTGCGGGACGTCCTTGATGTCGTACTCGCCGCCGTAGCCGACCGTCTCGCCGTTCATCCGGGTCACCGGGAGCATCTCGCTGACGACCATCTGGCCGTTCCAGGTCTCCATGCCGGGCTTGCCGGTGGTGACCGGGATGGTCTTGATGACCTTGCCGTCGCGCATGACCTTCATCGTGAGCTTCTTGGCATCGACGACGGAGACCTGGTGGCGGCCGATGGTGAACTCGACCTTCTTGTCCTGCTCGCCGTAGACGCCGGGGCGGCCTTCGACGCCGTCGAGGCCGAGGTCGACGGTCACCTTGGTGCCGGGCTTCCAGTACTTCTCGGGGCGGAAGTCGAGACGGTCGTTGCCGAACCAGTGACCCTCGACGTCCACGGCCGGTTCCGTCTTGATGCGGATGGCCTTCTCGACGTCGTCCGCGTTGGTGATGCCCCGGCTGAAGCGGATGGAGAACGGCATGCCCACGCCGACCTTGGAGCCGTCCTCGGGGGTGAAGGTGCCGATGAAGGTGTTCTTCGGCGTCAGGGTCGTGAAGCCCGCGTCCTCCGCGGCCGTGCGGCCCTCGGAGTCCTTGGCGACCGCGTGGACCGTGTACTTGGTGGCGGCGGCCAGGTGGGTGGACGGCGTCCAGGTGGCGCCGTCGCCGGATATCTCGCCGTCGACCTTCTTGCCCTCGGCGTCCTTGACCTCGACCTCGGTCAGCTTGCCCTTGGCGGCGGTCACCTTCAGCGCCCCGCTGGTGTCGACGGACTTGGCGCCGTCCTTGGGGGTGATGCCCACGACGGCCTCGGACTGCTTGCTCTGCGCGGCGTCCGCGTCCTTGCCCTTGCCGGCGCCCGCGCCGGAACCGGAACCGGTCCCTCCGCCGCCGCACGCCGTGACGGCGAGCAGCAGCACGCCCAGTATCAGCGCGAGCAGCCCGTGCCTGCCGCCAACCGACGCCCCCGATATCGGTCGCCCGTTCAAGTTGTTCTCCCCTCCCCGGGCCTGGTCAGGCCCGCACCCCTGCGCGTCCCCCGCGCACCGGCGAATATTAACCACAAGGCGCCGCACCCCGGTGACCTGCGATTGTCACTGTTCAGTCCCAACATCGACGGAAAGCCGATGCAACCCGCCCCCCTGTCGGACTACTTCACCGCGCTGCCCGCCTTCCATGCGTTCCATCCCATATTCCAGCCTCCGAGCCCGTTGTCGGGAGCGACCTTTTTGTCATTGCTGTGGACGACCTCGACGACGTCCCCGATGAGGCTGCGGTCGAAGAACCAGCCGGCCGGAGTGTCCGCACCGCCGCCCTTCACGTCGCGCAGTCCGACGCAGCCGTGGCTGACGTTGGTACGCCCGAAGACGGTGTGGTGCGCCCAGTAGTTGCCGTGCAGGAAGGTGCCGGAGTCGGTCAGGCGCATGGCGTGCGGGACGTCCGGGATGTCGTACTCGCCCTTGCCGTCGCGCTTCTTGAAGCCGACCGTGGCGCCGTTCATCCGGGTGACCTCGAGCATCTCGGTCACCACCATCTTGCCGTTGTACGTGGTTGTTTTGGGGGCGCCGGCCGTGACGGGCACGGTGGCGAGCACCTCGCCGTCGCGCCGCACCTCCATGGTGTGCCGGGCGGCGTCGACCACGGAGACCTGGTTGCGGCCGACGGTGAAGGAGAACGTCTTGTGCTGGAGGCCGTAGACCCCGCGCGCCCCCTCGACGTCCCGCAGGCGCAGGGCGACGGTGACCCGGGTGCCGGGTTTCCAGTAGTGCTCGGGGCGGAAGTCGAGGCGGGTCCGGCCGAACCAGTGCGGGCGGATCTCGACGGCCGGGCGGGCGGTGACCTTCACCGCGCGTTCGACGGCGGCGCGGTTGGCGATCTCCCGGTTGAACTCCAGCGAGACGATCATGCCGGTGCCGACCGTGGCCCGGTTCTCCGGGCTGACGTAGCCGATGAAGCGTTCCTCCGGAACGTACGTCGTGAAGGTGGTGCGCCGGGCGGAGCGGCGACCGTCGCCGTCCACGGCCACCGCGTCGATCGTGTACCTGGCGGCCAGCGCGAGCCGCTTCTCGTCGGGTTCCCACGTCAGTCCGTCGGCGGAGAGGTGCCCGGGCACCGGGGACTCCTGCGCGTCCTGCGACCGGACGACCTTCACCGACTCCAGCCTGCCGTCGGGCACATGCACCCGCAGCTTCTTCCCGGGGCGCACACCCCTGCTGCCGTCGTCGGGCGAGACCCGGATGACGTCCCCCGGCGCCGGGGGCGCACCGAACGCCCCGGCGATCCCGCCCCCGTCGTCCGAGGTACAGCCGGTGGCCCCGGTCAGGAGCCCTGCCCATGTCACTACGGCGGCCAGCGCG
Source organism: Streptomyces azureus (assembly GCF_001270025.1). NCBI lineage: Bacteria > Bacillati > Actinomycetota > Actinomycetes > Kitasatosporales > Streptomycetaceae > Streptomyces > Streptomyces azureus. The sequence goes on from NZ_DF968206.1 coordinate 5,708, forward strand.
GCCCTCGCGCGCCGCGCGCGCCCTTGTACGTGCCTCACGAGGTGCCCAACGACCGGCCGCGGCCCCGGGAAACGACCATGCCCGCCCCCGGGGAAACGTGAGTGCGACCCATGCTCTGGGCAGAACAGTGGGGAGGACGACGCGCAGGGGAGCCGCGACCCGGGCCGGAGCACAGGACCGCACCCCTCTGTCCCCCGTCGTTCCACGAGCCGCGGGAGGCTGACAGGTGTCCAGCGCAGCCGAGCAGGAGGCGGTGGCCGGTCATCAGGCCACCGGGAACGGGCGCCAGGCCGCCGCCGTGAACGGCGCACGGCGGGCCGCGCCACCGCCCACGGTGGCCGCCCGGCCGGGCGCGCCGACGCCGCTCGGCGCCCGGTTCCGGGTCGGCCCGGACGGGGTGGCCGGGACCAACTTCGCCCTGTGGGCGGGCGGGGCCGAAGGGGTCGAGCTGTGCCTCTTCGACGAGGCGGGCAACCAGTCGCGGGTCCGGCTCGCCGAGCTGACCCACGAGATCTGGCACGGCTTCGTCCCGGGCGTGCTGCCCGGGCAGCGCTACGGCTACCGGGTGCACGGCCGCTGGGACCCGTGGACCGGCGCCCGCTGGAACCCGGCGAAGCTGCTCCTCGACCCGTACGCGCGCGCGGTCGACGGGGGCCCGGGAAACGACTACAGCAGCCTGCCGCCGGAGGTGTACGGGCACGTGCGCGACTGGCCGCAGCAGCACGTCGCGGACACCGTGCGCGACGACCGCGACTCGGCGCCGTACGTCCCCAAGGGCGTGGTCGTCCACGATGACGACGACTGGGCGGACGACCGCCGCCCCAAGACGCCCTGGGCGGACTCGGTCATCTACGAGCTGCACGTCAAGGGCTTCACCAAGCTGCACCCCGGCATACCCGAGGAACTGCGCGGCACCTACGCGGGTCTCGCTCACCCGGCGGCGATAGACCACCTGGTGAAGCTGGGCGTGACGGCGGTGGAGCTGCTGCCGGTGCACCAGTTCGCGCACGAGGACCATCTGCTGCGCAGAGGCCTGAGGAACTACTGGGGCTACAACTCCATCGGCTACTTCGCCCCGCACGCGGCCTACGCGGCCTCCGGGACGACCGGCCAGCAGGTCGGCGAGTTCAAGCGCATGGTGCGCGCCCTGCACGCGGCCGGGATCGAGGTCATCCTCGACGTGGTCTACAACCACACGGCGGAGGCGGGCGAGCTGGGGCCGACGCTGTCGCTGAAGGGCATCGACAACCGCGGCTACTACCGCCTCCAGGACGACTCCCGCCGTTACGCCGACTACACCGGCTGCGGCAACACCCTGCACGTGGTCCAGCCGCACGTGCTGCGGCTCATCACCGACTCCCTGCGGTACTGGGTGACGGAGATGGGCGTGGACGGCTTCCGCTTCGACCTGGCGGCGGCGCTGGCCCGCTCCATGCACGACGTCGACATGCTCTCCCCGTTCCTGGCGGTCATCGCCCAGGACCCGGTGCTGCGCCGGGTGAAGCTGATCGCCGAGCCGTGGGACGTGGGGTCGGGCGGCTACCAGGTGGGGGCGTTCCCGCCGCTGTGGACGGAGTGGAACGACCGGTACCGCAACGCCGTACGGGACTTCTGGCGGCACGCGCTGCCGGACGTACGGGAGATGGGCTACCGCCTGTCGGGCTCCAGCGACCTGTACGCCTGGGGCGGGCGCAGGCCGCAGGCGTCCGTCAACTTCATCACCGCGCACGACGGTTTCACCCTGCGCGACCTGGTGAGTTACGAGCGCAAGCACAACGAGGCCAACGGCGAGGGCAACCGCGACGGCACGGACGACAACCGGTCCTGGAACTGCGGCGCCGAGGGCGAGACGGAGGACGAGGGCGTACGGGGGCTCAGGCGGCGGCAGCTCAGGAACCTGCTGACCACGCTGCTGCTGTCCACGGGTGTGCCGATGCTGCTCGCGGGCGACGAACTGGGCCGCACGCAGGGCGGCAACAACAACGCGTACTGCCAGGACAACGAGATCGGCTGGGTGGACTGGGGCCTGCTTCAGGATCCGGGCTGGACGGCGCTGTTCGAGCTGACCTCGCGGCTGATCGAGCTGCGCCACCGGCACCCGGTGCTCCGGCGCCGGGCGTTCTTCTCGGGCCGGGCCCAGACCGCGGACGGCCTGCGCGACCTGGCCTGGTTCACGTCCCGGGGCACCGAGATGACGGAGCAGGACTGGTACGCGCCCGCCGCCACCCTGGGCATGTACCTCTCCGGCCGGGACATCCCGGGCCGGGACGAGCGCGGCGAGCAGATCCTCGACGACAGCTTCCTGGCCGTCCTGCACGCGGGCGAGGGGCCGGTGAGCTTCGTGCTGCCGGGGCCGCCCTGGGCGGAGCGGTACGAGGTCGTCGTCGACACGAGCCTGGAGGAGCAGGGGGAGGCACCGGGGGTGGAGCACCGGGCGGGGACGGAGATCACGATGCCGGCGCGGGCGGTGCTGCTGCTGCGGGTCGCGGGCTGAGGCATCGTTTCGCCGGGCGGGGCGGCGCAGTGACGCCCCGCCCGCCCGGAGGCCGGCGGGCCGGTCCGGGCCGTCGGCTCGGATGCGTGGTCTCTACGCCTGCGGCGCCGGAGTGCCGCGCCCGTGCTCGGAGTGCGACAGGACGCCCGTGAGGACGACCCTGAGGACCTCGCGCAGGTCGATGTGGAGCGGTGCGCGCCCGCCCGGGTTCTGGGACCAGCGGTAGAGCAGGCCCAGGTAGGAATCACGGAGGATGTTGCCGACCCTCATCGGATCGATGTCGGAGGCGACCTCCCCGCGCCGGCGGCCGGCTTCGATGATGTCGGCGAAGACCTGGCCCGCGTAGGGCTCCTCGAGGAGCGGCCGGCCGGCCTTCACCCAGGCCTGGAGCATCGTGGCGGTGATCTCCCGCTCGGACTCGTTGAACTCCGCCAGTGCCGCCATGCACCTCTCCAGATGCACCGTCACATCGTCGTCCCCGGACTTCATCGACTCTTCCATGCACAGCTCCAGGCGCCGCTTCCGGGCCTCGGCCCAGGCGGTGACCAGGTCTTCCTTGCGCTGGAAGTAGTTGAAGAAGGTGCCCCGGGCCACGTCGGCGTGCTCGGCGATCTGGTCGATCGTGGTGCGCTCGTAACCCTGCTCCGCGAAGAGGGTCAGGGCAGAGGCGTAGATGCGGTCCCGCACCCGCTGCTTGCTGCGCTCTCTGCGCCCGAGGGGGCGGGCAGGTTCAGCGGCCATGCGCTTCCTCGCCTTCTCACGTCACTGTGCGGGCTCCCCCCGACATGAAAAATATACCACCGTAAAAACATGGACTACAGTGCATTGATGAACCGCTACACAGTTCCTGAGCGATGACCACGCGCCCGCCCCGAGAACAGGATTGACACGATCCGATGTCCCAGTCGCCCGCTGATTCCGAGCTGTCACCACCCAGGACCATCGTTGCCGAAACCGCTCCCGGGACAGACCGGACCACGCGTGCACTGGTGGCCATCGCTCTGGCCGCCGTGATGCTGCCCATCTCCGTCACGGGGCCGGGAGTCGCCCTCGCCGACATGTCCGAGGCGCTGAACGCCTCGGCGGCCTCCACCCAGTGGGTGCTGAACGCCTACAACGTGGCGTTCACCGCCTTCATGCTCGCGGCCGGTTCCGCGGCCGACCTCTTCGGGCGCCGCCGCCTGTTCCTGAGCGGCACGGCCGTCTTCGCGCTGGCCTCGCTGGTCGCGGGTACCGCGCCCACCATCCTGCTCGTGGACCTGGCGCGCTTCGTCCAGGGCATGGGCGCGGCAGCGGTGCTGACCAGTGGTTCCGCCCTGCTCGCCCACACGTTCAGCGGGGCTGCCCGGGCCAGGGCCTTCGGCATCTTCGGCGCCTCGATCGGCTTCGGTCTGGCGGTGGGCCCGTTCGTGTCCGGCCTGCTGGTAGGCGTCGCGTCCTGGCACGCCGTGTTCCTGGTCAACGTCCTGCTCGGTGCGGTCGTGCTCGTCCTGGCCCGGCCGCTGCCCGAGTCGAAGAACCCGGGGGCGCGGCGCATCGACCTGCCCGGCGTGCTGACCTTCACCCTGGCCCTCATGCTGCTCGCCCTCGGCTTCGTCGAGGGGCCCTCACAGGGGTGGGGCGGAGTCGTCACGCTCGGCTCCTTCGCGGGTGCGGCGCTGTTCCTCGCCCTGTTCGTCGTGGTCGAACTGCGCGTCGCCGAGCCGATGTTCGACCTGGGCCTGCTGCGGCGCCCCACGTTCGTCGCCATCATCTGGCAGCCGGTGAGCATCGTCTTCGCGTTCGCGGCCCTGCTCGTCTACCTGCCGCCCTACTTCCAGGGCGCGGGCGGCGCTGGGTCGACGATGTCCGGAGCGATGCTGCTGCCGCTGACGCTGCCGGTCTTCGTCCTGCCGCTGTTCACCGGCACACTGGTGCGGTTGCTGTCCGTGCGGACACTGCTCGCCGTCGGACCGGCGGTACTGGCCGTCGCGCTGTTGCTAATGACGTTCACCGACCCGGTGTCGTCCCGTACCGGGCTGTACGCGGCGCTGCTGCTGGCCGGTGTCGGTATCGGTCTGGCCTTCGGCGTCATGGACAACGCGGCGGTCAGCGTGGTGCCGGCCGAGCGCAGCGGTATGGCGTCGGGCATGTTCAACACCCTCCGGGTCGCCGGCGAGACGATCGGCGTGGCGTGTGTGGGCGGGCTGCTGCTCACCTCGACCCGTCAGCAACTGTCCGCGGACGACGGTGCGATGGCCGACGACGTGGTCCAGGGCCGGCTGGGTTCCGTACGCGCGAGCGGCGGGGAGGACCTGGTGGACCGGGCTGTCCAGGGTCTCCAGCACGGCTGGAGCGTCGTCTACGTGGTGCTGGCCTGCGTGGCCCTCGCCGGGGCGATCGCCATCTTCACCATGGTCCGTGACCGTGACCTGGACCAGTCCTCCGCCGCTCAGGAAGTGTGAACCCCTTCCCGCTCCCCGGGCTGGGCCCTGTCGCCACATTCCCGTCGTCCGCCCGAAGGGCGGGCCCCCGCGGCGTCAGGTGCGTGCTCTCGGTGTGCCGGGCGCAGGCCCTCGTACTGGTTGTACGTGGGTCTGTGCCCGGTGCGGCGAGTGGGGTCCCCCTGCTCGAAGAACTTGGGGGAGCGTGCATGGCGTCGCGGGGCAGGCGGGGATTCGACCGCAGGGCCTAGCCCAGGATCCCCCGGTCGTACGCCACCGCCACCGCCGCCGCGCGGTCCTTGACGCCGAGCTTGGCGTAGAGGTGGGTGAGGTGGGTCTTCACGGTCGCCTCGCTGATGAACAGTTCGCGGGCGATCTCGCGGTTGGACGTGCCCCTGGCGACCAGGGCCAGCACCTCGCGTTCGCGCGCGGAGAGCGGCTCGTTGCCGGGAGACCTGGGAGCCCGGACCGCGGAGACCAGGCGGGAGGCCACGGCCGGGGAGAGGACCGTACGGCCCTGTGCCGCAGCCCGTACGGCGGTGAAGAGTTCCTCGCGGGGCGCGTCCTTCAGCAGGTAGCCGGTGGCACCCGCCTCGATCGCGGGCAGGGTGTCGGAGTCGGTGTCGTAGGTGGTGAGGACGAGGACCTTGGCGCGGGCGCCGGTGCGGGTCAGTTCACGGATGGCGTCCACTCCCCCGCCGCCGGGCATGCGCAGGTCCATCAGGATCACGTCCGGGTCCAGGCCGGTGGCGAGGGAGACCGCCTCGACGCCGTTCGACGCCTCTGCCAGGACCGTGAATCCGGGGGCTGACTCGAACATGCCGCGCAGGCCGTCCCGTACGACGGGGTGGTCGTCGACGATGAGCAGGGTGATCGCGGCGTCACCCGTCGGAGCGTCTTCAGTCATGGCGGACCAACGGTACGCGAGCGGAGACCGCCGTACCGTGGCCCGGCTCGGACTCGACGGTGAGGGAGCCGGCGATGCGTTCGGCGCGGGCACGCATGCCGTCGAGGCCGAAGCCGCCGGAGCTGGTGCGTTCGGGGACGGCGAGGGGGTCGAAGCCGCGGCCGTCGTCGCGGATGTCGAGGATGACCTCGTCGCCGAGGAAGGTCAGCGTGACGCCGACGCGGCCTGCGGCCGCGTGCCGGGCGGTGTTGGAGAGGGCCTCCTGGACGATCCGCAGGAGCGTGGCCGCGACCTCCTCGTGGAGTTGCTCGGTGGTACCGGTGACCGTGAACTCGGCGCGCACACCCGTCCGTTCACCCCACTCGGCGACCGTCTTCTTCAGGGCCTCCGGCAGCCCGGCGTCGGTCAGCGCCACGGGGGTGAGGTTGTGCACGGAGCGGCGGGCCTCGCCGAGGCTGTGCCGGGCCAGGTCCGAGGCGCGTTCGAGGTGGGTGCGGGCCACGGCCAGGTCGGGGGCGTTCGCGACGACCTGGAGCTGGGCGATGATGCCGGTCAGGCCCTGGGCGATGGTGTCGTGGATCTCGGCGGCCAGCCGCCGGCGTTCGTCGGCGACGCCCGCCTCCCGCGCCTGGACGAGGAGTTGGGCATGCAGGGCGGCGTTCTCGTCGAGGGCCCGTTGCAGGGCGGCGTTGGTGCGTTCGAGTTCGGTGATGGTGACGGCCCGCTCGCGGGAGCGCTGCTCCTCCTGCTGGGTGATGTGGCCGACCACCATCACCAGGCCGAAGTTCGTGACCAGCAGCACGCCGAACAGCAGCCATCGGGTCGGGCTGCCGCTCGGCATCCCGCCGGACTGCGAGCCCGCCACCACGACGACGGTGGCGAGGAGACCGAGCCTCTGCCGGCGCCTTCCGGCGATCAGTTCTTCGCTGTCGAAGTAGCCGGCGGACGCGTAGAACCCGAAGAACGGGGTCAGCCAGGTGAGGGCGAAGGAGATCGCCCAGCGCAGGACGTAGTAGACGGTCCCGCGACGGGAGGGGGTCCGGCGGCCGCGGCGGGGCCCGTGCCACAACTGGAGCAGCACCGCGGCGACGACCAGCGCCCCGCCCGCGTACCACTCGGCGGGGCTCGTCATCAGCTCGTGCGCGGCGACCGAGAGGAGGACGGAGACGGCGAGCAGTCCGTAGACGCCCCAGGTGTGGAACTGGTTCTGACGGTGCTCGATCTGCTCGTCCGCCGCGGTCATCTCCCCAGTGTGCACGGCCCCTCGCCTACTCCCAGCGGAACCAGCGCGAGGCACCGGCCGTCAGCAGCACGGTCCAGGCCACGAGCACCCCGAGGTGGTCCCAGCCCGGCCAGTCCCCCGCCGCGGCCTGGTTCAGGGCCTCGGCCGCCGCCCCGAACGGTGTGAAGCCGACGCACCGGGCGAGGACGTCCGGCATGGTCTGCACCGGCATCCACACACCCGCGCTGAACATCGCCGGGAAGAACACGACCGACCCGATGGCACCGGCGATCTTCGTCGACCGGGACAGCGCGGAGATCACCGAGCCCAGCGCGAGGGCGGCCAGGACGGCCAGGAGCAGGGCGAGGGCGTATCCGAAGCCCTGGCGCGGCAGCCGTACGTCGAAGGCGAGCCGGCCGGCCCCGAGGGCGAGCATCGCCGACACCAGCGCGGCCCCGCCGTACAGCAGCATCTGCGCGGACAGCAGGGCGGCGGGCCGGACCGGTGTCGTGGACATCCGGCGCAGGATGCCCCGCTCGCGGTAGCCGGTGAGGGTCTGCGGCATCGCCTGGATCCCCGCCATGATCAGGCCGAGCAGCACGCTCACCGGGACGTAGCCGTCGACCGGGCGCAGCCCGCCGAAGGCCGGGTCGGCCTCGCGGAAGGACGGGATCGAGCCGAGGATCACCAGCAGCAGGGTCGGGAACCCGAGGATCCAGAAGAGACTGCCGGGCTCCCGGCGGAACAGGCGCATCTCGCTTTTCAGTACGGCGGTGTTGACGAGGGCCGTGCTCATGCCGCCGCCTCCTTCGTGAGGTCGAGGAACGCGTCGTCCAGCGTGGCGTCGGTGACCCGGAGCTGGTGGGCCGTGACGCGGGCGCGGGCGAGGAGGGTGATGACGGCGTTGACCGTCTCGTCGGTGCCGGACAGGGTGACGCGGCCCTCCTTGTGCTCGACCGACGCGAGCGCGGGCAGCGCGTTCAGGTCACGGTCGTCCAGTGGGGCGGACGGCGTGAAGCTGATGACGGTGGATCCGGCGGAGCGGCGGATCAGCCCGGCCGGGGTGTCCAGGGCGGCCACCCGGCCCTTGTCGATCACGGCGATCCGGTCGCACAGCCGCTGCGCCTCCTCCATGAAGTGGGTGACGAGGAGGACGGTCACGCCGTTCGCGCGGATGTCCTCGATCAGCTCCCAGGTGTCCCGGCGGGCGCGCGGGTCGAGGCCGGTGGTCAACTCGTCCAGGACGACGGCCCGGGGGTTGCCCACCAGGGCGAGCGCGATGAACAGCCGCTGCTTCTGGCCGCCGGAGAGCTTGGCGAACCGAGTCGTCAACTTGGCGGTGAGGCCGAGGCGTTCGGCGAGGGGCCGCCAGTCGAGCGGGCTCGGGTAGAAGGCGCTGTACAGCTCCAGCGCCTCGCGGACGGTGAGCTTGGCCTGCAACTCGCTCTCCTGGAGCTGCGCGCCGAGTACGCGGCGGGTGGCCTCGTGCTCGGTGACGGGGTCGAGGCCGGTGACGCGGACCCGGCCGGAGTCGGGGACGCGCAGCCCCTCCACGCACTCCACGGTGGTGGTCTTCCCGGCGCCGTTCGGGCCGAGGATCCCGAAGATCTCGCCCTCCTCCACGGCGAAGGAGACACCGTCGACGGCCGGACGGCCGGCGTAGCTCTTGCGCAACTCGGTGACTTCGATGACAGGTGCGGTCGGCATGCGACGAGGGTCGCGGAGCGGTCGGTACCGGCGCATCGGCCGTCGCGCTCGAACGGGCATCATCCGATCGGCTGATGCCACCGTACGACCCCTCGAACACTCCCCCAAGCTCTCGGCTTCGCTCGAGCGGGGAGGTACCCCAGGCCGTAGGCCCAACGGCCGACCCGGGTACGGCGGAAACTCGGTGGGCAGTGTCAGTGGCGATCCGTAGGCTCGCTGCTGATGGCCACGACACCCGCCCCCGTCCAGGACCGTTCCGCCGTGCGTACGCTGCTGCGCCTGTGGCCGTACGTGCGGCCCGTGCGGGTGCGGCTGTTCACCGCCGCGTTCGTGGCGATACTCGCCTCCTGCGTGGCCCTGGTGATCCCGCTCGTCCTGAAGTGGATGGTGGACGGGCCCATCGCCGACCGGGACCCGGGCGGGGTCTGGCTCGGCGCGCTGTACCTGCTGCTGCTAGGCCTCGCCGAGGCCCTGCTGTTCGGGCTGCGGCGGTGGCTGGTGGCGCGTCCGCTCTCCCACGTCGAGGCGTCCATGCGGGCGGATCTGTACCGGCACCTCCAGCGGCTGCCGGTGGCCTTCCACGACCGGTGGGCCTCGGGGCAGTTGCTGTCCCGGGGGACGACGGACCTGATGCTGCTGCGCATGTTCCTCGCCTTCCCGCTGACGTTCCTGCTGGTCAACGGCGTGACGATTCTCGTCGGTGTGGTCATCATGCTGCTCCAGGACTGGACCCTGGGGCTGGTGATCCTCGGGCCCGCCGTGCCCGTGATGGTCACGTGCGTGATCTTCGAGAAGCGGTACGCCAAGGTGGCCCGGCTCGCCCAGGACCAGGTCGGCGACCTGACGACGGTCGTCGAGGAGAGCGTGCTCGGCATCCGCATCATCAAGGGCTTCGGCCGGCACCGGAGCCAGGCCCGTGCGTTCCGGGAGCTCTCGGGGACGCTGCGCGGCACGGAGCTGCGCAAGGCGCGGCTGCTGGCGACGATCTGGGGCGTCATCGTGACGCTGCCGGAGGTCGCGATCGGGGCGGCGCTGGTGGTGGGGGTGGTGCACGTGGCCGACGGGGGGTTGTCGGCGGGGACGTTGGTGGCGTTCCTGTCCACGGCGCTGGCACTGCGGTGGCCGGTGGAGTCGATCGGGTTCCTGCTGGCGATGAGCCAGGAGGCGGCGACGGCGACGGAGCGGTATTTCGAGGTGATGGACGAGGGCGTCGAGGAGCGGGGAGTCCTTGGTGACCCGGCGTCGCCGACCGCAACGGGGTCCGGTCTCCAGTTCCACGACGTGACCTTCCGCTACCCGGACGCCCCACCCGACTCCCCGCCCGTCCTGGACAAGGTCGTCCTCCACATCCGCCCCGGCGAATCCATGGCCCTGGTCGGAGCGACAGGCAGCGGCAAGACCACCCTCACGGCGCTCATCCCCCGCTTCTACGAGGTGACCTCGGGCCGCATCACCCTCGACGGCGTCGACATCACGGCCCTGTCCAGTCAGGCGCTGCGCGCCAAGGTCGCGGTCGCCTTCGAGGAGCCCACGCTGTTCTCGGCCGCGGTCGGCGACAACGTTCTCATGGGGGCCGACGGCACGGTCGGCCCGGCTGAGCTGGAGCGGGCCCTGGCGGTCGCCCAGGCCGACTTCGTGTACGCCCTGCCACGGGGGACGGACACCCAGGTGGGCGAGCAGGGCCTCAGCCTCTCCGGCGGGCAGCGGCAGCGCCTGGCGCTGGCCAGAGCTGTCGTCGGACAGCCGGAGTTCCTCGTCCTGGACGACCCGCTGTCGGCCCTGGACGTGCACACCGAGGCTGCCGTCGAGGCCGCCCTGCGACAGGTCCTCGCGGACACCACCGCCCTGATCGTCGCGCACCGCCCGTCCACCGTGCTGCTCGCCGACCGCGTCGCGCTGCTGTCCGGCGGCCGGATCGCCGCGGTCGGCACCCACCACCAACTGCTGTGTGAGAACGCCGAGTACGCGCATTTGATGTCCGGCGAACAGTCAAGGGAAGAGTCGGGCGAAACATCCGTCGAACAGTCCGGCGAACAGGAGGACGCACGATGACGGCGGCCACCACCGCACCGGCCGGCGGAAAATCCGACGACGAGAAACCCGAGGGCGGGAAACCCAAGGGCGGGAAAGTCGGGAACGGGAAACCCGACGCTCGGACCCCCGCCACCGGCGACCCCTTCGACCGGGACGCCCTGCCCACACCCCCGGGCGCCACCGCCGCCCTGCTGCGCTCCCTGCTCGCCCCCATGAAGGCCCGCGTCACGGTCACATCGCTCCTGCTGCTGCTCCAGCAGGCGGCCGTGCAGGCGGGCCCGCTGCTCGTGGCGTATGCCATCGACCGCGCCGTGCCGGCGTTCCGGGCGCAGGACCACGGGCCGCTGATCGCGGTGGCCGTCGGCTATCTGGCGTGCGCGCTGGCCGCGGGCGGGCTCCAGTTCGCGTTCGTCGCCGCCGCGGCCCGCGTCAACCAGGACGTACTGCTCGACCTGCGCGGCCGGATCTTCCGCCACGCGCAGACACTGAGCGTCGACTTCCACGAGCGCTACACCTCGGGCCGGCTCATCTCCCGCTCCACCACGGACGTGGAGTCGCTGCGCGAGCTGCTGGACGAGGGCCTTCAGGAACTCGTGGCGGTCATCCTGTCCTTCGTCTACATCTCGGCGATGCTGCTCTGGCTCGACCTGGGCCTCGGCGGCGTGGCGGTGGCGTCCCTGGTGCCGCTCTACGCCCTGGTGCGGTTGTACCAGCGGCGCGCCGGGCGGGTGTACCGGGCGCGGTCGACCGCCATCGCCGCCGTCATCGTCAAGTTCGTCGAGACCATGAACGGCATCCGCCCGGTGCGCGCCTTCCGCCGCGAGGCGGCCAACGACGCGGACTTCGGCGCGCTCAACCAGCGGCACGAACGGACCAACGGCGACGCGCTGCTGGAGATGGCCCGGTACGTCACCGGTTCACGGGTGGTCGCCAACACGGCGGTCGCCGCGATCGTGCTGTGGGGCGCCTACCGGGTCGCGGACGGCACGCTGGCTCTCGGTGTGCTGGCGGCGGCCGTGCTGTACCTGCGGCGGCTCTACGACCCGATCGACCGGCTCGGGATGTTCCTCAACTCCTACCAGTCGGCGGCGGCCTCGCTGGAGAAGATCGCCGGGCTGCTCGCACAGACGCCGTCCGTGCCCGAGCCGTCGAGTCCCCGGCAGCTCCCTGCGCCGGCGAGCGAACAGCCGGGCCGCGAGGTCGTCTTCGACGGCGTCCGCTTCGGCTACCGCACGGGCGGTGAGGTGCTGCCCCGTTTCGACCTGACGATCCCGGCCGGGCAGACGGTCGCGGTCGTCGGCTCCACGGGCGCCGGCAAGTCGACACTGGCCAAACTGCTGGCCCGGTTCTACGACCCCTCCGACGGCCGGGTGCTGCTGGACGGCGTCGACCTGCGCGATCTCGCCGTGCCCGAACTGCGGCGCGGGGTGGTCATGGTGACGCAGGAGGCGTTCCTGTTCTCCGGCACGGTCGCGGAGAACATCGCGATCGGCCGCCCGGACGCCACGCGCGAGGAGATGGAGCGGGCGGCGAAGGAGATCGGCGCGCACGACTTCATCAGCTCCCTGCCCGACGGCTACGACACCGACGTACGCAAGCGGGGCGGCCGTATCTCGTCCGGTCAGCGCCAACTTGTCGCGTTCGCACGGGCGTTGCTGGCCGATCCGGCGGTGCTGATCCTCGACGAGGCGACCAGCTCGCTGGACATCCCGGGCGAGCGTGCGGTGCAGCGGGCGATGGCGACGGTGCTGAAGGGGCGTACGGCGGTCGTCATCGCGCACCGGCTGTCGACCGTGGAGATCGCTGATCGCGTACTGGTGATGGAACACGGGAAGATCGTGGAGGACGGCAGCCCGGCCGAACTCATCGCGGGCACGGGCAGGTTCGCGGATCTGCACCGGGCCTGGCGGGACAGCCTGGCGTAGGACGGCGGCGGAGAGGGCGGCGGAGGCGGGCGGATGATCGACGCGTACGAGGACCCCGGCACACCCGACCACCGGAGCGGCGCCCGTTACCTGTGGTGGCTGGTCACCCGGCAGCCCCGGCGGTGTGCGGCCGGGGCGATGTTCGGCAGCGTGTGGATGGTGCTGCTGGCGGCGACGCCGTATCTGATGTCCCGGGCGATCGACGACGGTCTGGAGCCCGGCGACATGGGCGCGCTGGCGCTCTGGAGCGGCGCGCTGTTCGCGGTGGGCGCCTTCAACTCCTGGCTGAGCATCATGCGCCACCGCACGATGACCCGCGTCCGTATGGACGCCAACTTCCGCACGGTGAAGGTCGTCGTCGGTCAGGCGGTGCGGCTCGGCGCCTTTCTGCCGCGGCAGCTGGGGGCCGGGGAGGTCGTCACGATCGGCGTGGGCGACGTGCAGACGATCAGCCAGTCGCTGACGGTCGTCGGCCCCGGCGTCGGCGCGATCGTGGCCTATCTGGTGGTCGCCGTCCTGCTGGTCTCGGTCTCCCCGCTCATCGCCGTGGTCGTCCTGCTCGGCCTCCCGGTCATCGTCCTGCTCGTCGGGCCGCTGCTCGGGCGGTTACAGGGGTCCGAGACGGAGTACCGCGAACGGCAGGGCGTGCTCACCGCGCGGATCGGCGACCTGGCGGGCGGGCTGCGGGTCCTCGCCGGGCTGGGCGGCAAGACGCTGGTCGCGGACGCCTTCCGCCGTGACTCGCAGCGGCTGCGCGAGCAGGGGTACCGGGTCGGCGTGGTGACCAGTTGGGTGCAGGCGCTCGGGATCGGGCTGCCGACGCTGTTCCTGGCCGGGGTGACGTGGCTGGCGGCCCGGCTGGCCGCGCGCGGGGACATCACCGTGGGGCAGTTGGTGTCGGTGTACGGCTATGTGGCGATGCTGGTGAGGCCGGTGGCCTTCTGGGTCGACTGCGGCTACCAGATCAGCCGCGGCCTGGTGTGCGCGCGGCGCGTCGTACGGTTCCTACGGCTGGAGCCCATGCCGGACACCGGATCGCGAGACGCCCCGTCCGAGCCGTCGGCCCTGTACGACCCCGAGTCCGGCGTTCGCGTACTCCCCGGCCGCCTGACGGCCCTGGTCGCGGAACACCCGGCCGACGCCACGACGATCGTGGACCGCCTCGCCCGGTACATCCCGTCGAACGCGACCTGGGGCGGAGTACGCCTGGACGACATCGCGCTCCGCCAGATCCGGGAACACATCCTGCTGGCCGACCACGAGTCCGACCTGTTCGCAGGAACCCTCCAGGACATGATCGGCCCCCTCAGGGGTGCGGGGCGGTGTCGATCTGCGGCTCCGCCGCGGGGCGCGACAAGCCACAACGATCCCGCAGACGCCACACCACACGACGCGGCACCCCCGAAGGCGCTGCTCCAAGCCCTCCACGCAGCCGCAGCCGAAGACATCGTCCAAGCCCTCCCCCACGGTCTGGCCACCCCCATGGACGCCCAGGCCCGCAACCTCTCCGGTGGCCAACGCCAACGCATCCGCCTGGCCAGAGCCCTCCTCGCCGACCCGGAGATCCTCCTCACCGTCGAGCCCACCTCCGCCCTCGACGCCCACACCGAAGCCACCGTCGCCGACCGCCTCGGAAAAGCCCGACGCGGCCGCACCACGGTCGTGACCACCACCTCCCCCCTCGTCCTGGACCGCACGGACACCGTCCACTACCTGGTCGACGGCAAGGTCGCGGCCTCGGGCGGCCACCACGAACTGCTCGACACCACCCCCGGCTACCGCGCCCTCGTGGCCAGGGACGCCGAGGAGGCCGTGCGATGAGCCGCGGACACCTGCCCGTCGCCGAACGGGCGGACGTCCGGCGTGCGTTGCTGGACCTCGTACGGGCCGACACCCGAGCCTTCACCACCGTCCTCGGCCTCAACGCCCTCGCCGCCCTGGCCGGTCTGGCGGGGCCCTGGCTGCTGGGCCGGATGATCGACGACGTCCGCGCCGGGCACGGCGTGGCGGCCGTGGACCGGCTGGCCCTCGTCCTCCTGGCCTGCGCCCTCGCCCAGTTGTTCCTCGCCCGCTGGGCCCGTTACGTGGGCCACCGCTTCGGCGAACGCACGCTGGCGCGTGTACGGGACCGGTTCGTGGACCGCGCCCTCGCCCTGCCCGCCTCGGTCGTGGAACGCGCCGGCACCGGCGACCTGACGGCCCGCGGCACCTCGGACGTCACCACCGTGGGCAACACCCTGCGGGACGCCGGTCCGATCCTGCTCATCAACCTCGTGCAGGCGCTGTTCCTGGTCGGCGCGGTGTTCCTGCTGGACCCGCTGCTCGGTGCCCTCGGCGTGCTCGGCCTGACGCCGATCTGGCTGGCGTTGCGCTGGTACCTGCGCCGGGCCCGGGACGGGTATCTCGCCGAGGGCGCGGCCACCTCCGACGTCGCGGAGATCCTCGCGGCGACCGCGGCGGGAGCGCGCACGGTGGAGGCGTTCCGGCTCCGGAAGCAGCGCACCGCGGCGAGCCGGGATGCGCTGGAGACGTCCCGCCGCACACGCTTCCACACGCTGTTCCTGCGCACGGTGTTCTTCCCCGCAGTGGATGCGTCGTACCCCGTCCCGGTGGCCGGGGTGCTGCTGATCGGCGGGGCGCTGCACACCTCGGGCTCGATGAGTCTCGGGGCGGTCGTCGCGTCGGCCCTGTATCTGCACCAGTTGAGCGGGCCGCTGGACGAGATCCTGATGCGGGTCGAGCAACTCCAGAGCAGCGGCGCCTCCTTCGCGCGGGTGGAGGGGCTGGCCGGGGCCCCGCGGGCCGCCGGGGAGGACGACGGTCCCGATCCGGTCGGCGACCGTATCGACGTCGTAGGCGTGCGCTACGCCTACGACGGTGGCGTCGAGGTGCTGCGCGGCGTCGACCTGACGGTCAGGCCCGGGGAGCGGCTGGCCATGGTCGGGCCGTCGGGCGCCGGCAAGACCACGCTGAGCCGGCTGATGGCGGGCATCGACGCGCCGACCGCCGGTTCGGTGACGGTCGGCGGCGTGCCCGTCGTCGGGCTCGGACCGGAGCGGCTGCGCCGCCAGGTCGTCCTGGTCACCCAGGAGCACCACGTGTTCCTCGGCTCGGTCCGCGACAATCTGCGGATCGCCGAACCGTCCGCCGGGGACGAGGAGTTGTGGAAGGCGCTGTCGGTGGTCGGCGCCGACGTGTGGGTGCGGGAGCTGCGGGAGGACCTGGACACCCGCCTGGGCCAGGGCGGTCACCGCCCCGACGGCTCCCAGGCCCAGCAACTCGCCCTGGCCCGCGTGGTGCTGGCGGATCCGCACACGCTGATCCTCGACGAGGCGACCGCGCTGCTCGACCCGACGACCGCCCGGCACACCGAGCGCGCCCTGGCCGCCGTGCTCGAGGGGCGCACCGTCATCGCCGTCGCGCACCGGCTGCACACCGCGCACGACGCCGACCGGGTGGCCGTGATGGAGGACGGCAGGCTCACCGAACTCGGCACGCACGACGAGCTGGTGGCGGCCGGCGGGGCCTACGCGGCGCTGTGGCACTCCTGGCACGGGGACCTGCCCGACGCCCGGGAATCGTCCGCATAGCGAACATGAACTTCCGGTCAACGAACCGCTTCCGGCCATACTGTTGACGCGCCCCTGACAGAAAGCGCAGTCCCCTGCCACGCTTCCCACGACTGCTCCACGGCAACCCCACGGCAACACCTCCACCTCCCCAGGCCGGGCGACCCCCGGTCCCGCAGAAGGAGTCAGTGTTGAGAAGCAGTTCCTCGCGAAGAAGCACCTCTCACAGACGCACTCCCCACACCCCCCGCCGCACCGCGGCCGTGGCCCTCGCCGGCGTCGCCGCGCTGATCGCCGCCGCCGTGCAGAGCGGCACCGCCACCGCGGCCCCGGAGAAGGCACCGTCGGCCGCGACCAAGGCGAACCCCGGCTCGGAGTCGGTCCGGCTCTCCCCCGCCCAGCGCGCCACGCTGATCCGCGAGGCCGACGCGGACAAGGCCGCGACGGCGAAGGACCTGGGCCTCGGCGCCAAGGAGAAGCTGGTCGTCCGTGACGTCCTCAAGGACCGCGACGGCACCCTGCACACGCGCTACGAGCGCACCTACGACGGCCTGCCGGTCCTCGGCGGCGATCTGGTCGTGGAGAGCACGAAGGCAGACGAAACCGCCGCCGTCGTGAAGGCCACCCGCGCCGCCATCGAGCCGGCCACGACGAAGACCGCGGTGCCCGCGGCGAAGGCCCGTCAGCAGGCCCTGGCCGCGGGGAAGGCCGAGGACGCCAGGAACCCGGCCGTCAACCGGGAGCCCCGCAAGGTGATCTGGGCCGCGAACGGCAAGCCGGTCGTGGCGTACGAGACGGTCGTCGGCGGCTTCCAGCACGACGGCACCCCGCAGGAACTGCACGTCGTCACCGACGCCACCACCGGCGAGAAGCTGTACGAATGGGAGGCCATCGAGAACGGCACCGGCAACACGGTGTACTCCGGCACGGTCGACCTCACGACCACGCAGTCCGGTTCGGCGTACAACCTCACCGACGGCGCCCGCGGCAACCACAAGACGTACAACCTCAACCGCGGCACCTCCGGCACCGGCACCCTCTTCTCCGGCTCCGACGACGTCTGGGGCGACGGCAGCCCGTCCAACCTGGAGTCGGCCGCCGCCGACGCGCACTACGGGGCCGCGCTGACCTGGGACTACTACAAGAACGTGCACGGCCGCAGCGGCATCCGCGGCGACGGAGTGGCCGCGTACTCCCGGGTCCACTACGGCAACAACTACGTCAACGCCTTCTGGTCGGACAGCTGCTTCTGCATGACGTACGGCGACGGCTCGGGCAACGCCAACCCGCTGACGTCGATCGACGTGGCCGCGCACGAGATGACCCACGGGCTCACCTCGAACACCGCGGGCCTCAACTACAGCGGCGAATCCGGGGGTCTGAACGAGGCGACCTCCGACATCTTCGGCGCGACCGTCGAGTTCTTCGCCAAGAACTCCTCCGACGTCGGTGACTACCTCATCGGCGAGGAGATCGACATCAACGGCGACGGCACGCCGCTGCGCTACATGGACAAGCCCAGCAAGGACGGCTCGTCCAAGGACGCCTGGTACTCGGGCATCGGCTCGATCGACGTGCACTACTCCTCGGGCCCGGCGAACCACTTCTTCTACCTGCTGAGCGAGGGCAGCGGCACCAAGACCATCAACGGTGTCAGCTACGACTCGCCCACCTCGGACGGCCTTCCGGTCACCGGCATCGGCCGCGGCAAGGCGGAGAAGATCTGGTTCCGCGCGCTGACCACCAAGTTCACCTCGACCACCAACTACGCGGGCGCCCGCACCGGCACCCTCGCGGCGACCGGTGAGCTCTACGGCACCGACAGCGCCGAGTACAAGGCGGTCCAGGACGCGTGGGCGGGCGTGAACGTCGGCAGCCGCTCCGGTGGCGGAGGCGGCGGCGGTACGTCCTTCGAGAACACCGCCGACGTGGCGATCCCGGACCGGGGCGCGGCGGTCACGTCGCCGGTCACCGTCTCCGGCCGGACGGGCAACGCGCCGTCCAACCTCCAGGTCGCCGTGGACATCGTCCACACCTACATCGGTGACCTCCAGGTGCAGCTCGTCGCCCCCGACGGCACGGCGTACACGCTGAAGGGCTACGGCACCGGCGGCAGCGCGGACAACATCGCCACCACCTACACGGTGAACGCCTCCTCCGAGGCCGCCAACGGCGTCTGGCAACTGCGGGTCCAGGACAACGCGGCCCGTGACACCGGCTACATCAACAGCTGGAAGCTCACCTTCCCGTAGGCCCGTTCGCGGTCTGCCCTGGGCAGGGCGCCGCCCCGGTGGGTTCGACTCCCCCGGGGCGGCGCCCGCTTCATGAGCCCGTTGCGACACCCTGCCGTCGTTTTCCGGTCAACATCACGCGTTGCTCCTGACATGTACGCGTCCCAGGTGCCACTCTTCCCCCACCCGCCGCACAGCACCACAGCACTTCCCCCACACCTAGGAGCTCGTGTGATCACCCCTCTCTACGCGCGTCACAAGCGCACCACGCTGGCCATCGCCACCGCCGTCGCGGCCGGCGCCCTGCTCACCACCGGTCTGACCTCCGGCAGCAGCGTCGCCGCCGACTCCTCCGCCGCCGGCAAGCCGGCCCTGGCGGCCGCACCGCTCCTGCTGACCGCGCCCGCCCGCGCCGCCCTCATCAAGGAGCAGCAGGCGGACGCCACCGGGACCGCCGACGAGATAGGCCTCGGCGAACAGGAGAAGCTGGTCGTCAGGGACGTCGTGAAGGACGCCGACGGCACGGTCCACACCCGCTACGAGCGCACCTACGCGGGCCTGCCGGTCCTCGGCGGCGACCTCGTCGTGCACGAGTCGGAGTCCGGGGAGACCAAGGGCGTCACCAGAGCGACGAAGGCCGCCCTCGAGGTCGCCTCGCTCAAGCCGGCGGTCACCGCCACCAAGGCCGAGAAGCAGGCCGTGACGCTCGCCAAGGCGGCCGGCTCTGAGAAGACCGAGGCGAACTCCACGCCCCGCAAGGTGATCTGGGCGGCCGACGGCAAGCCCACCCTCGCCTACGAGACGGTCGTCGGCGGCCTCCAGGAGGACGGCACCCCGAACGAGCTGCACGTCATCACCGACGCCGCCACCGGCAAGAAGCTCTACGAGTACCAGGGCATCGAGACCGGCACGGGCAACACCACCTACAGCGGCAAGGTCACCCTCGGCACCACGAAGTCCGGGTCGTCGTACACCCTGTCGGACGGCACGCGCGGCGGCAACAAGACGTACAACCTGGGCCGCGGCACCTCCGGCACCGGCACCCTCTTCTCCGGCTCCGACGACATCTGGGGCAACGGCAACCCCTCCAACCTGGAGACCGCCGCCGCCGACGCCCACTACGGCGCCCAGGTGACCTGGGACTTCTACAAGAACACCTTCGGCCGCAACGGCATCCGCAACGACGGCAAGGCCGCCTACTCGCGCGTTCACTACGGCAACAACTTCAACAACGCCTTCTGGTCGGACAGCTGCTTCTGCATGACCTACGGCGACGGCGCGGGCAACGCCAAACCGCTGACCTCGCTCGACGTGGCCGCCCACGAGATGAGCCACGGCCTGACGTCGGCCACGGCGCGCCTCAACTACAGCGGCGAGTCCGGCGGCCTGAACGAGGCGACCAGCGACATCTTCGCCGCGGGCGCGGAGTTCTACGCGAACAACCCCTCCGACGTCGGCGACTACCTCATCGGCGAGAAAATCGACATCAACGGCGACGGCACCCCGCTGCGCTACATGGACAAGCCCAGCAAGGACGGCGACTCCGCCGACGCCTGGTCCGCCGGCCTCGGCAGCCTGGACGTCCACTACTCCTCGGGCCCCGCCAACCACTTCTTCTACCTGCTGTCCGAGGGCAGCGGCACGAAGACCATCAACGGCGTGACCTACAACTCGCCCACCTCCAACGGCTCCACGGTCACCGGCATCGGCCGCACCAAGGCGCTCCAGATCTGGTACAAGGCGCTGACGACGTACATGACGTCGACGACCAAGTACGCGGGCGCCCGCACGGCGACCCTGAACGCGGCCTCGGCGCTGTACGGCGCGAGCAGCGCCGAGTACAAGGCGGTCGCGGCCGCCTGGTCCGCCGTCAACGTGGGCTGACCGAAGCGCGACCGAGGGCGGTACCCGGAGGGAAGGCACGTCCGGGTACCGCCCTACTCTTGGTGACCATGTCTTCGGAGGACTTCACCTACGCCGATGTCGGCGCCACCCGTGACCAGGGCTTCTGCCCGCCGGGCTTCCATCCCATGAACGTGCGCACCCGCCTCGGGGAAGGCGAGGAGGTCTTCCACCGCGCCTCGGAGGCGGTACTCACCTGGAAGATGCACCGGGCCCTGGGCGTCGGCATCGACGCCGGCGCGGACCGGGCCGCCCCCGGCGTCGACGTCACCGTCACCCTCGCCGGGATGATCAAGGCCCCCTGCCGTGTGGTGTGGACGGTCGAGGAACCCCGCCGCGCCGGCTGGGCCTACGGCACGTTGCCCGGCCACCCGGAGTGCGGCGAGGAGTCCTTCGTGGTCGACCGCACGGGCGACGGCACGGTCTGGCTGACCGTGAACGCCTTCAGCCGCGGCGCCAAGTGGTACGCGAGGGCCGGTGGCCCGGCGACCAGGGGATTCCAGCACGCGTACGCACGCAGGTGCGGCACCGTCCTACGGAACCTGGCAACGCAGGGTGGTGCGGATACCTAGGGGCGGGGGGCTGTATCGATTTACGGTTCCGCCGCGTGGGCGCGACCAGCCCCCACGCACCCGCAGACGAAACTCAACGCATCAACAAACCCGCAGCCTCCACCAACTCCTCGGACGGCCCGGCCACAAGCCCCAACTCCGCACTGGAGGCCAACAGCCGGTGAGCCGGCAAGATCCGCACCGTATACCCAAAAGGCCCGGTGCGATCCAGGGACAAGGGCCCTTCATACACCCAGCGCCCGTCCTGGTCGGGAGACCCCACCGGCTTCAGAGGAACAACCGTCGCGTCACCGATCCGGTCCTCCTCGTCCACCCGCCCCGACACCACCTGCACCTCGACGTCATCGGGCCCGAGCGCACCGAGCCCCACCCGCACCCGCAACCCCAGCGTCGTACCGAGCTCCGCCAGCGCCGCCGACGCCGACGTCTCCACATGGTCGACGGTGACGCCCGGCCACGCCGCCCGCACCCGGCCCTTCCACTCGGCGAGCTCCCGCGCCGCGTCCGGAACCATGGACCGGTGGGCGAGCGCCGCCGGCGAGTAGAGCCGCTCGACGTACTCGCGGACCATCCGCCCGGCCAGCACCTTCGGCCCGAGCAGGCTCAGCGTCTGGCGGACCATCTCGATCCACCGGTCGGGCAGTCCGCTCTGCCCACGCTCGTAGAAGCGGGGCGTCACCCGCTGCTCCAGCAGGTCGTACAGCGCCGCGGCCTCTATGTCGTCGCGGTGGTCCGGGTCGGTCCCCACACCGTCGGCCGTGGGGATGGCCCAGCCGAAGTCCGGCTGGAACCACTCGTCCCACCAGCCGTCCAGGACGGACAGATTGAGACAGCCGTTGAGCGCCGCCTTCATCCCGGACGTACCGCAGGCCTCCAGCGGGCGAAGAGGGTTGTTCAGCCAGATGTCGCACCCCGGGTACAGCTTCTGCGCCATCCCCATGCCGTAGTCCGGCAGGAACACGATCCGGTGCCGCACCCGCGGATCGTCCGCGAACCGCACCAGCTCCTGCACCAGCCGCTTCCCGCCGTCGTCCGCGGGGTGCGCCTTGCCCGCCACGACGATCTGGATCGGCCGCTCGGGATGCAGCAGCAGGTCCATCAGCCGGTCGCGGTCGCGCAGCATCAGCGTCAGTCGCTTGTACGACGGGACGCGCCGCGCGAAGCCGATGGTGAGGACGTCCGGGTCGAGCACGCCGTCGATCCAGCCCAGCTCGGCCGTGCCGGCCCCGCGCTGCCGCCAGGAGGCCCGCAGCCGCTCCCGCACCTCCGTCACGAGCTGCTCGCGCAGCCCCCGCCGCAGTTCCCAGATCTCCTGGTCGGGGATGTCCGCCACCGCGTCCCAGCGGTCCGAGCCGCCGACGGTCAGCGCGTCCTCGGCGCGGTGGACGCCGATCTGCCGGGCGCCGAGCCGGAACACCTCCGGGGCGACCCAGGTGGGCGCGTGCACACCGTTCGTCACGGAGGTGATCGGTACCTCGTCGGCGTCGAACCCGGGCCACAAGCCGGAGAACATCTCACGGCTGACGTTGCCGTGCAGCAGGGAGACGCCGTTGGCTCGCTGGGCGAGGCGCAGGCCCATCACGGCCATGTTGAACAGGTTGGGCTCCCCGCCGGGGTAGGTCTCCATGCCGAGCCTGAGGACGCGCTCGACGTCGATGCGGGGCAGCTCGGCGTCGGGGCCGAAGTGGCGGGCGACCAGTTCGCGGTCGAAGCGGTCGATGCCGGCCGGGACGGGGGTGTGGGTGGTGAAGACGGTCCCGGCGCGGACCGCCTCCAGCGCCGAGTCGAAGTCCAGGCCCTCGGCGCAGAGCTCGGCGATCCGCTCCAGGCCGAGGAACCCGGCGTGTCCCTCGTTCGTGTGGAACACCTCCGGCTCGGGGTGCCCGGTCAGCCGGCAGTACGTGCGCACCGCCCGGACCCCTCCTATGCCGAGCAGCATCTCCTGGAGCAGCCGGTGCTCGCTGCCGCCGCCGTAGAGCCGGTCGGTCACGCCGCGCTCGCCGAGGTCGTTCTCCTCGACGTCCGAGTCCAGCATCAGCAGCGGGACCCGGCCGACCTGCGCCAGCCAGATCCGGGCGTGCAGCCGCTTGCCGCCGGGCAGGGCGAGGGCGACCTGGGCGGGGGTGCCATCGGCCTCCTCCAGGAGGACCACGGGGAGCTCGTTGGGGTCGAGCACGGGGTAGTGCTCCTGCTGCCAGCCGTCCCGGGACAGGGTCTGGCGGAAGTAGCCGTGCCGGTAGAGCAGCCCGACGCCGATCAGCGGGACGCCGAGGTCACTGGCCGCCTTCAGGTGGTCACCGGCCAGGATGCCGAGGCCGCCGGAGTACTGCGGCAGGGCGGCCGTGATGCCGAACTCGGGTGAGAAGTAGGCGATCGCGGCGGGGAGTTCGTCGGGCTGGGCCTGGTACCAGCGGTCGCCGGTCATGTAGTCGTTCAGATCGCCCGCGACCGCGGCGAGGCGGCGCAGGAAGCGGCGGTCTCCGGCCAGGTCCGCGAGCCGCGCGGGCGGCACGCTGCCCAGCAGCCGGACCGGGTCGCCGCCCGAGGCGGCCCAGCGCTCGGGGGCGACGGACTGGAACAGGTCACGGGTCTCCGCGTGCCACGACCAGCGCAGATTGCGGGCCAGATCACTGAGCGGCCGGAGGGGCTCGGGGAGAACGGGTCGGACGGTGAATCGACGGATCGCCTTCACTGGTTCCACCTCGGCGCGTTCGCAGGATGACGCAGGGTTCTGACACAGGGCTTCATCGACGTCACCTACGACAGTACCGGCGTCGGTGCCGCCGCCGGTGAAGCTCCGCCACCCAATCCCCGATCGTCCGGAACCGCCCCATCCGCGGATATGGCCGATTCCGCCCCATAGGCGTCCTTGTGGCGCTTCGCACGCCACGAGAGGCTGCCTCTGGCGTACCGGCCCGCACCTGCCGTACGCGGTGCCGCGCGGCAGCCGTACGCCGAGTCGAGGAGGGGAACTCGGAGCATGGCACGGACGCGCGCACGGCGTCTGCGCTGGACGGGGGGCCTGGCGGCGGCGATCTGTGCCGCGGCGTTTTCGGCCATCACCCTGCCCGCGCACGCCGTACCGGAGGGGCGGATACTCGGCGCCGGACAACCCGGCTCCGTGCACGGAAGTTACGTGGTGACACTGAAGGAGGGCACATGGGCTGAGTCGGCGGCCGGAAAGGCCCTCGCCGAGAAGTACGGGGTGAACATCAGCCACATCTACGGCACCGTCCTGAACGGCTACGCGATCAGGACCGACGTAAGACGGGCCGGGCGGCTCGCCGCCGACCCCCGGGTCGCCTCGGTCGTCCAGGACACCCGCGTCCGGCTGGACCGCACCCAGCACGAGCCGCCCTCCTGGGGGCTGGACCGCGTCGACCAGCCGAGTCTGCCGCTGGACCGGAGCTACACCTGGCCCGATTCGGCGGGCGCCGGGGTGACCGTGTACGTGATCGACACCGGCGTCCGGACCACGCACCAGGACTTCGACGGCCGGGCGGGCCACGGCTGGGACTTCGTCGGGAACGACAAGGTCGCGTCGGACGCCAACGGCCACGGCACGCACGTCGCCGGCACGGTCGCGGGGAAGACCCACGGTGTCGCCAAGAAGGCCCGCGTCGTCTCCGTACGCGTCCTCGACGCCGCGGGGGCGGGCACCACGGCCCGGGTGATCGCCGGGATCGACTGGGTGACCCGGCACGCGAAGAAGCCCGCCGTCGCCAACCTGAGCCTGGGCGGCCCGCGCAACGACCGGCTGGACGCCGCCGTCCGCGCCTCCATCGCCTCCGGCGTCACCTACACGGTCGCCGCGGGCAACCACGGCAGGCCCGCGGGCCTGTACTCCCCGGGCGGCGTCAAGGAGGCGATCACGGTCGGCGCGACCGACCGGAGGGATGCGAAACCGGCCTTCTCCAATCACGGTCCGGCCCTCGATCTCTTCGCTCCGGGCGTGCACGTCACCTCCGCGTCCGCCGCGAGCGACACGGCGCTGGCCGCGTTCTCGGGTACCTCGATGGCGGCGCCGCATGCCGCGGGCGCCGCCGCGCTGTATCTGGCCGACCACCCGAGGGCGGCTCCGGCCCAGGTCGGGAGGGCCCTGAGCACGGGAGCGGCGACCGGGAAGATCTCCGGACGGGGCCCCGGTTCGCCGGACAAGTTACTGCGGGTGCCGCACGCCTAGGGCGAAGGAGCAGCCACGCGAAGGGGCCGGCCTCGTCCGTCGCGGACGAGGCCGGTCTTGTGTGTCGACATACGCGTGAGTAGTTAACAAAGTGCCGGATTGCTCACCCGAATAGGGTGGGAAGGCTCCTCCGGGTACCCCTCTCAGGAGCACCATGCAGGACCCACCTCCCCACAGACATCCGCCCACCCACGTTGACGCGGACAGGAGCGGTCATGCCCGCCAAGCACCATTCGTCACCATCCCCCACCCGCCGCACCGGGGCGCGCGCGCCCGGCGGCGAGCCACGTCCCGCGCGCCCGGCCGACGCCGGTCCGCAAGTCCCGGAACCACTCCCCGTGGGCGAGGCGACCGCCGTCGGGCGCATACCCGTTCTCGATGTCCGCCCGGTCGTCCAGCGCGGGCGCCGGCCGGCCAAGGCCGTGACCGGTGAGACCTTCGAGATCTCGGCGACCGTGTTCCGGGAGGGGCACGACGCGGTCGCGGCCAATGTCGTCCTGAAGGATCCCGGGGGCCGCCCAGGCCCGTGGACACCGATGCGGGAGCTGGCCCCCGGGACGGACCGGTGGGGCGCCGAGGTCACGGCCGGCGAGCCCGGCCTGTGGACGTTCACGGTGGAGGCGTGGGGCGATCCGGTCAGCACCTGGCGCCATCACGCGCAGATCAAGATCCCGGCTGGCATGGACACGGACGTCGTCCTGGAGGAGGGCGCGCGCCTGTACGAGAGGGCGGCCGCCGGTGTGCCCGAGGAGGGGGGCCGACGTGCCGTGATCCTCGCGGCCGTCGCATCCCTGCGGGACGAGAACCGCCCGGCGGCGGCGCGGCTTGCGGCGGCGCTGACGCCTCAGGTGGACGAGGTCCTGGCCCGGCATCCGCTGCGG